>NZ_JBRFPI010000345.1:0-4948 GCF_053579595.1 Cellvibrio sp. | reverse complement strand
CGAGCATGCCACGCATACCGCGGATCGAAATCTGGCTGCCATTGCGGCGGTCGCGGTCTTGCGCCAGGCCGGGCAGGCGTTTTAGTGAGTCACTTATAGATACATCGGGCAATTGGCCGATGTCTTCGGCAGAAATCGCCTCTACCACACTTGCCGAGTTGCGTTTGATTTCGGCGGCAGTTTGCAGGCTTTTCAGGAACTTACCGGTAACGACAACTTCTTCGACCAAATCTTCCTGACTAGCGGTGCTCTGCGCTGCGGCAATGGGGGCTAACAGGCTCACGGCAACAAAAAGACTGGTGCGCACGAACGTATTCGATGGGGTGTGTTTCATGGTTTCTCTCTCGTTTGTTATATATATCATATTTATAGGCTTAATTTTCACTTATCAGTTAACAGCTGTCAAGAGGAAACCGCGTTCGTCTAATTATATGATTAGTTCTAAGTAAGAGTTTTGCCCCTGGGGGGGCTGTAGTGGGGATAAGTACGGCGGAAGGGTATTGTCGAGAATACTGGAGTTGATACTGATGAGAAGCGAGCGACAGTCTAACGTTTATTCTTTTTCTACCAGTAATACTGGCGCAGCCGCAATAAATCCGCCGGTATCACTTTCATCTTTTAACGCAACGCCCGAGCATTGCATGCGCGTTGCCGCTTCGCATAACCACATTAATTTTTTCGCAGCAGCGGCGTGAACCAGACCTTCGGGGCGCACATTGGAAATGCAATTGCGATCGGCATCCGTGCAGCCGACTTTGGCGTTATAGGTGAGGTAAACACCGAGGCTATCGGGCGAACTTAATCCTGGTCGCTCCCCTATCAGCATGGCCACCATGCGCGCGTTTAATAATTCGCTGACTTCATCTGCCAGTGCAACCCGCGCTTGTTGGGCGATCACAATTGGGCCTAACGTCCAGTGTGATGGAATTTGTAATTGAATTTCGGCGATAAGTTTTGCTGCCTGTTGGGTAACTGCCATAGAGGAAAGGCCATCGCCAACAACCAATAATAAATCGATGGGCTTTTCGGAATGGTGTTGTCGGGAATAATCTTTCAAAAAAGAAACGCTCGCTTCATCCAGTCGCCGTCCAAAATCCGGGCGCAATAAATAGCTATGGCGATCAGTCGCGCGGCTGTGAACTTGTAAGGTTTTTAATCCTTGGGCATGCAATTGATCAGCAAGCGAATTTACATTCAATGCAAGATGCACCGCGTCGCGTGCCATCGCATGGGCGCAACTAAAATCCAACACGGCTTTAGTCGTTAAGCTGCTACCAGTGCGCCCGAGTGCGATGCGCGCTTGGGTGAATTGTTTTAAATCCTGCCAGGGGTCATCAACACTAATTGGCGTTGTTACGCCAACTTGCTGGGGAATTGTTGCAAGAGTGGATGCTGTTGGCTGATGGGTCGCACTTGTCCCGCTGCGTCCATGATGTTCATTTTCTTGAGCCATTGTTCAAACTCCGGCGCGGCTTTTAAGCCGAGAATTTTACGCAAATAGAGCGTGTCGTGAAACGACGTGGTTTGGTAATTCAGCATAATGTCATCAGCACCGGGGATGCCCATTAAAAAAGTCAGCCCTGCGTTGGCGAGCAATGTCATTAATGTATCCATATCATCCTGATCGGCTTCGGCGTGATTGGTGTAACACACGTCGCAACCGAGCGGTACGCCCAATAATTTTCCGCAGAAATGATCTTCTAATCCCGCACGAATAATTTGTTTGCCATCGTATAAATATTCCGGGCCGATAAAACCGACCACTGTATTGGTAAGCAGCGGTGATAAATGCCGTGCAATCGCATATGCGCGCGCTTCGCAGGTTTGCTGGTCAACGCCGTGATTTGCATTGGCCGACAATGCCGAGCCTTGGCCCGTTTCAAAATACATCACGTTGTCGCCAATGGTGCCGCGCTTGAGTGAGCGTGCCGCGTCGCGCGCTTCTGCTAATAGCGTGATATCAATACCAAAACTTTTATTCGCCAATTCAGTGCCAGCGATAGATTGAAAAACCAAATCTACCGGTGCGCCTTTTTCAATCAACTGGATCTGGTTGGTCACATGGGTGAGGATGCAGGACTGCGTAGGAATTTCAAATTGCTGGATTACGCCATCAACTAAATGATACAGCTCCATCAGCGCTGATAAATTATCAGTCGCGGGATTAATCCCAATCACTGCGTCGCCTGATCCGTACAGCAAACCATCAATTAATGACGCCGCAATGCCGCGTGGATCATCGGTCGGGTGATTAGGTTGCAAGCGCGCAGAAATATGGCCTGGCAGGCCGATAGTATTGCGAAAACGGGTGATCACCGAACATTTTTTAGCGGCCAGAATTAAATCCTGGTTGCGCATTAATTTACTTACCGCAGCGGCCATCTCCGGGGTAATACCGGGTGCAACGCGTGCGAGTGTTTCGGTGGTGGCAATATCGGATAACAGCCAATTGCGAAAATCCGCAACAGTCAGGTGACTGATTTCGGAAAAGGCTTTTTTATCGTGTGTGTCGATAATCAAGCGCGTGACTTCATCGCTCTCATAGGGAATTAATAATTCTTGCAGGAACTGTGCGAGCGGTACTTCAGCTAAACACATGCGCGCGGCCATGCGCTCCACATAAGTCGTTGCTGCAACGCCGGCGAGGTAATCGCCGGAGCGCGCAGGAGAGGCTTTCGCCATTACCTCTTTTAAATCCCGAAACTCATAGGTTTGTAAACCCAGAGTGTATTTGTATTGCATATTGCGACCCGTATTTATAGATGCATTTGCTTGAGCCAGATGGCTCAAGCTTAGCAGATCTTTTTTTTGCGATCCTCAGGCAATTACACCGATGTTGCAATTGCATTATCCGAAGATGCATCGCGCTTCCCTTGGGTCATGCTGAAATACGCGAACGCCAGCGCCATCAACACCACAAAAAGTAAAGCCAGTTGTGGATTAAAATAAATCATGGTGACTAAACAAATAATTGCCAAACCGAGCGCAATGGCAGGGAAAGCAGGGTAGGCAATGGCGATAAACGGGCGATCCAGATTCGGTTCTTTTTTACGCAGTGCAAATAAGCTCATCATGGATACTATGTACATCACAATCGCGCCAAACACGGCCATGGTAATCAGGTTGGCGGTGAGCGTCATACCATTAAATTGTAAATCGTCGCTCATGATAGCGATGATACCCACTACTGCACCCGCAATAATGGCGCGGTGTGGTGTTTTGAATTTTTCGTTCACAACTGAAAAATAGGTGGGCATATAACCGGCGCGCGCCAGCGCAAAAATTTGGCGTGAATAACCGAGAATAATACCGTGAAAGGAAGCGACCAAACCGAATAACCCAATCCACACTAACATGTGCAACCAATTACTGTTTTCGCCTACAATCACTTTCATTGCTTGCGGTAAAGGATCATTGATATTAGAAAGAGTACGCCAATCGCCTACGCCGCCTGCAAATACCATCACGCCCATTGCGAGCACAACCAGCGTTAAAATGCCTGCGATATAGGCGCGGGGAATAGTGCGGCGCGGGTCTTTTGCTTCTTCTGCGGCCATAGCCACACCTTCAATCGCAAGGAAAAACCAGATCGCAAATGGAATCGCGGCGACTATGCCGGTGATGGCACCAGCACTGAATTCTGTTTCACCTGCCCAACCGTTGGCGACAAAATTGGAGATGGAGAATCCGGGTGCTACTACGCCCATAAATACCAGCAATTCAAAAATCGCCAGAACGACAACAAATAATTCAAAGGTCGCGGCGATACGCACACCGACAATATTTAAACCCACAAAAATAGCGTAAGCACAGATCGCAAAGGTTTTTGGATTCACCTCGGGAAATTGCACATTTAAATAAGCCCCAATCGCCATTGCAATCGCGGGTGGTGCAAATACAAATTCAATCAGCGTTGCAAAGCCTGCGACAAATGCCATCTTGGGGCCAAAGGCGCGGCGCGCGTAAGCGAAAGGCCCACCAGCGTGGGGAATTGCAGTCGATAATTCGGTGAAGCTAAAAATAAATGTGGTGTACATAATTGCGATCATTACGGTAGTCACTAAAAAGCCGAGCGTGCCCGCTTTATCCCACCCATAACTCCAGCCAAAATATTCACCAGAAATCACCAGCCCAACTGCTAGCCCCCAGAGGTGCCACGCATTTAAAGAACTCTTCAGACTTGTACTCATCGCTACGCCCTCTGTATCTGTTTATGGATTACTTTGTGGATTGTACGATCATGGATGTATCCCTGTTGCGGGAACCATAGAAGGGCATTCAGCAGGATTCGTACCAGCGATATAAAAGGTGAAAAAAACGCGGGATAAGTGTGTGGGGTTTAAATGTTGACTAGCTGCTAAGTATTTGAATAACCATTAATTAGTACAGTTTTAATACCTGCACTTTTTTGCCGTCATAAATTCTTCACAAAAAAGCTGGCCAATTGCGACAACTTTTTATGCTGCACAAGTGGTCAGGTATTTGATTGGTGAACTGACAAGTGGCACCAAAATAGCGCTTTATAGTTTGTTCGTCATACCTGCGAACGCACGTATTCAGCGTCAAATTTTATTGATGCCTCTGGATACTCGCGTTCGCGGGTATGACGATAAGTTTTATTTCGGAGAATTCCTAGATTCCCACCATTTTTTCCAACACTTGGGTTTTTTGTTCACCCTGCGCTTGGTTAAATGCCGCGCCTGCCAGTTCCGCACTGGCGATGCGTTTACGTGGGTTGAGGTGGATAATTTGCAAAATCAATCGACGTACTTTGGCGGGCGCTTTGCGCAAACGCCACACATTTTTCCAGCCCCATAAATCTGGTACCGGCAATTTTCCAGTGAATAATTGGAATAGTATCGCCCCTAACGCGTAAACATCCGCACCGGTGGAGGCAGGTTCGTTGGCGGGTTGATACCAGTGAGTGCCATCGCCATAACTGTGTGCG
>NZ_JBRFPI010000344.1:0-4994 GCF_053579595.1 Cellvibrio sp. | reverse complement strand
GGTCAACGTGACCAATGGTGCCCACATTAAGGTGGGGTTTGTTACGTTCAAACTTCTCTTTAGCCACTTTTCAATTCCTCTATATAAAGATGAAATATCGAAACTATTCTTCGTCTCTTTGCATTCCGCCCTTCGCAATCACTTCATCAGCGACATTGCGCGGAGCTTCCTGGTACTTCAAAAATTCCATGGTGTAGGTTGCACGGCCCTGAGTTGCAGAGCGCAAGGCAGTCGCATAACCAAACATTTCCGACAATGGAACTTCAGCGTCAATCACCTTGCCCATCGGACTCTCATCCATACCCAGGATCAAGCCGCGACGACGGTTCAAGTCGCCAACCACATCACCCATGTTTGCTTCCGGAGTAACCACTTCAACCTTCATGATCGGCTCAAGCAATACCGCACCACCTTTTTGGGCCAATTTCTTGGTGGCCATGGATGCAGCAATCTTAAAGGCCATTTCTGACGAATCCACATCGTGATAAGAGCCATCGAATACAACAGCCTTTAACCCAAGTAATGGATAGCCCGCCAGAACTCCGTTTTGCATTTGTTCGGCAATGCCTTTCTGAATCGCAGGGATGAATTCCTTGGGAACCACACCACCCACAACCTCATTCACAAACTCCAAGCCTTCAGCACCCTCATCTGCACCGGGAGAAAAGCGAATCCAGCAGTGACCAAACTGACCGCGGCCGCCCGACTGACGCACGAACTTACCTTCAATTTCGCAGGTATTGCGGATAGCCTCACGGTAGGCCACTTGCGGCTTACCGATGTTAGCCTCCACACCAAATTCGCGCCGCATACGATCGACAATAATATCGAGATGCAACTCACCCATACCACCGATAATGGTTTGGCCAGTCTCTTCATCAGTGCGGACACGGAAAGAGGGATCCTCCTGAGCCAGCTTGCTCAGTGCGACCCCCATTTTTTCCTGATCAGCCTTGGTTTTGGGCTCAACTGCCACATGAATTACCGGCTCCGGGAAATCCATCCGCTCAAGAATAATCACATTATCGAGAGCGCAGAGAGTGTCACCGGTCGTACAATCTTTAAAGCCGATACCTGCAGCAATATCGCCTGCCAATACTTCTTTAATTTCCTGACGCTGATTCGCGTGCATTTGCACCATACGACCAACGCGCTCCTTTTTACCCTTTACTGAATTCAGCACAGTATCACCCGATTCAAGGGTGCCCGAGTAAACACGAAAAAAGGTTAAGGTACCCACAAATGGATCGGTGGCAATCTTGAAAGCCAAAGCCGAAAAAGGTTCATCATCGCTCGCTTTACGCGTCGCAAGGGTTTCACCATCTTCAAGCACACCTTCAATCGCCTTCACTTCTGTTGGCGCAGGCAAATAGTCAACAACCGCATCCAGCATTGCCTGGACACCCTTGTTCTTAAACGCCGACCCACCGATCACCGGGATAATTTCGTTAGCTAACGTACGCGCACGAATACCAGATTTGATTTCTTCTTCAGTTAGCTCTTCGCCACCCAAATACTTTTCCATCAACTCTTCGCTGGACTCAGCCGCAGATTCAATCAGGAACTCACGCATTTTTTCACAAGTTTCGAGCAGATCCACTGGGATCGACTCGTACTTGAAGGTCATACCCTGATCTTCTTCATTCCAGATAATGGCACGCATCTTAACCAGATCGACAACACCCTTGAACTCTTCTTCAGAGCCAATTGTCATCTGCAATGGCACAGCGTTAGCCCCCAGACGGGACTTCAACTGCTCCACCACACGCATATAGTTGGCACCAGTACGATCCATCTTGTTCACAAATACAATACGCGGAACTTCGTATTTGTTCGCTTGACGCCATACTGTTTCAGTTTGCGGCTGCACACCTGAAGACCCACAGAGAACGACAACAGCACCATCGAGGACGCGCAATGAACGCTCCACCTCGATAGTGAAATCAACGTGCCCGGGGGTATCAATTACATTGATGCGATGCTCATCAAACTGCCCACCCATGCCTTTCCAGAAGGTAGTTACCGCAGCAGAGGTGATAGTAATACCGCGCTCCTGCTCCTGCACCATCCAGTCAGTCGTTGCAGCACCGTCATGCACCTCACCAATTTTGTGAGACAAGCCGGTATAAAACAACACACGTTCGGTAGTCGTCGTCTTACCCGCATCTACGTGGGCGCAGATGCCGATATTGCGATAGCGTGCGATAGGTGTTTTACGTGCCACAGAGGTATTCCCCGATTACAAATTCGCTACTAAAGATAAAGGCAGCTACTGCTGCCCTTAGTCTTACATAGGCGTTTTGGAGCAAACTTCCATTAAAAACGGAAGTGCGAGAACGCTTTGTTCGCTTCAGCCATACGGTGAACGTCTTCACGCTTCTTAACCGCAGCGCCTTTGCCTTGTGCAGCATCCATCAGCTCACCAGCCAAACGCGCCGGCATTGATTTCTCACCACGCTTACGCGAGTAATCCACCAACCAACGCATTGCCAGCGCAGTACGACGCGATGCACGTACTTCGACAGGAACTTGATAGGTTGCACCACCCACACGGCGAGACTTAACCTCAACCAGCGGAGCGATGTTTTCGAGAGCCTCGGAGAAAACCTCCAAAGGGTCGCGATTCAATTTGGTTTTAACGATATCCATAGCACCATAAATAATGCGCTCTGCTACCGACTTCTTACCACTGATCATCACGTGGTTCATAAACTTTGCCAGAGTCACGTTACCGAATTTTGGATCCGGCAGCGTGTCGCGTTTGGCGACGACTCGTCTTCTTGGCATTTTAATAGCCTCTCTTCAGGAATTATCCAAGACAACATTTGAAGCCCAATTGCTACAAATTTGCTTGGCCTTACTCGGTTGTACACCGAAAACATTAAACGCAAAGCATAAGCGGCGGATAAATCCGCCCGCCATATTACTTAGGACGTTTAGCACCGTATTTGGAACGACCCTGTCTACGCTTGGCAACACCGGAAGTATCCAGTGAACCGCGTACAGTATGGTAACGAACACCTGGCAAGTCTTTAACACGACCACCACGAATGAGTACCACGCTGTGCTCTTGCAAGTTATGGCCTTCACCGCCGATATAGGAAGACACTTCGAAGCCATTGGTCAAACGAACACGGCACACTTTACGCAATGCTGAGTTTGGCTTTTTAGGTGTAGTCGTATAAACGCGAGTGCAAACACCGCGGCGTTGCGGATTGCCTTGCAGAGCTGGAACGTCGCTCTTGTCTACGATGGGTTTTCTCGGCTTACGAATCAATTGATTGATCGTTGGCATGAAAACAAACTCCACAGATAATACGCCTTCACAATTGAAGGCAGGTTTAAGAAAGCGGGCTAATACATCAAAAATAGCCCCGCTTCCCACTTCGGAAAAAGTGGGTGGCGCATTGTAAAGATGCACCCCACCACCGTCAAGGTAAAGCCCGCTTATTTAATGGACAATTGCCCGATAAAAAAGCAAGGCTGGGGTTGCCAGCCTTGCTTCGGGCTTACCGTGAGAGCTTGCGCCCTCGTCACTTCGGCCTTGAATCAAGCATTAGCCAATGCTTGATTTCAGCGCCTCAGTCAATGCTGCTTCAACGTCCTCTGCACTTACACCAACATCATTACTGATAGCAGCTTCACGGCGACGTTTGCGGTCTGAGTGGTAAGCCAGACCAGTACCAGCGGGAATCAAACGCCCCACAACCACGTTTTCTTTCAATCCGCGCAACGCATCTTTTTTGCCAGTCACTGCCGCTTCGGTCAATACACGGGTAGTTTCCTGGAACGATGCCGCCGAAATAAACGATTCGGTCGCCAACGATGCCTTGGTAATACCCAACAGCTGACGTTCGTAGTTTGCAGGCTGACGCGCCTCTGCACGCAGCTTTTCGTTCTCTTCCAGCACGTGATTGTATTCAACCTGCTCGCCTTTCACGAAAGTAGAGTCGCCCATGGTGCTAATCTCTACTTTACGCAGCATCTGACGAACGATGGTTTCAATGTGCTTATCGTTAATCTTCACGCCTTGCAGACGATATACGTCCTGGATTTCGTTGGTAATGTAACGTGCCAGCGCCTCAACACCTTGCAAGCGCAGGATGTCGTGCGGGTTGCTTGGGCCGTCAGATACAACTTCACCCTTGGCAACCATCTCACCTTCAAACACAGTCAATTGACGGTGTTTAGGGATAAGCACTTCGTAGTGAGTTGAACCATCTGGTAACAATTGACCATCCACAGGGGTGATGATTAAACGACGCTTGCCCTTAGTTTCTTTACCAAAGCTCACAGTACCAGAGATTTCCGCCAGGATTGACGGCTCTTTCGGGCGACGCGCTTCAAACAAGTCAGCAACGCGCGGCAGACCACCGGTGATATCGCGGGTCTTGGAACCTTCTTGCGGGATACGCGCAATAATGTCCCCCACGTTAATAATGTCGCTGTTGTTGATGCTCAAAATCGCTTTTGGCGGCAACATGTAGTGCGCAGGGACGTTGGTGTTCGCAAGGAACAGCTCTTTACCTTTCGCATCGACCAAGGTTACTGCTGGGCGCAGATCTTTACCGGCAGATGGACGCTCAGCTGGATCCAACACTTCGATAGAGCTCAAACCCGTCAATTCGTCAGTTTGACGACGGATAGAAAGACCGTCTTCCATTCCTGAGAATGCAACAGTACCTGCCACTTCCGATACAATCGGGTGAGTATGCGGATCCCATTTAGCAATGATTTGGCCACCTTTTACGGCCTCGCCATCTTTAACAGTAATCAAAGCACCGTAAGGAATCTTGTAACGCTCACGCTCACGACCACTGCCATCGGCAATCGCTAATTCGCCCGAACGGGATACTGCCACCAGGTTGCCCGCCGGATTGCTTACAACCTTTACGTTCAACAGACGCACAGTACCTTCTTGTTTAACTTGTACACTATCTGCTGCAGACGCTCGCGATGCCGCACCACCAATGTGGAAGGTACGCATGGTCAGC
>NZ_JBRFPI010000343.1:0-5016 GCF_053579595.1 Cellvibrio sp. | reverse complement strand
CCATGGGTTTTGCCTCGCCTAAATCGTAATCCAATCCCACACTGAATTTTTCATTCACATAACCAACACCGATGCGCGAGCGAGAACTGAGCGTGACGCTGAGATCTGGCGCTGGTTCACCAGTAACGGGATCGGGTTCTTGGGTGGTGGTAAAACTTTTTTCAAATGCATCCTTGAGTGTGAGACTGATGCGGTAGTGCTCCTTGATGGTGGCGGCTACGCCGAAATCCGCGTTGAGCGTGATATGGGTTGACTGGGTGTCTGAGAATTCATCGACACCTGCTTCAGCAGAATCCAGGCTGTCATTAAAGTCGGCGGTATCGCGGAACGCATCGACGCGCATCAGTTTGGGGGTAATACCCACGGCGAAACTGTAATCGCGCCATTCAAATTGTTTTGCCATCGCCATGCCCCATTCGCTGATGGCGAGGGCGCTGATATCGGCGTTGGACGTGAGCGTGCTGGTGGGGTCGATCAACTGGCCATTGGCGTTAATCAGCTGCGGATATTGCGCGGCGACGGTGGCGGGGTCAGCACCAGCGGCGACCTGATTCATGGAATCGATATAGTCATTGAGCAGGGCGCTATCGGCATCGGTGACATTGGCGAGGCCGCCGCCGATCAAACGCGTGCCGAAATAAAATGCACCGCCCTCGCGGTTGCTGGGTTCGCTGATGGTAAAGCCGATAAAACTGTCGATATTTAAATCCTGATTGGCGATATCGTCCAGCGCATCGCTCAGGTCTTGTGCAGAGGCGGCGACTTGTCCAGCACTCTCTGCAGCCGGTGCGGAATTAAACGCGTTGATTGCGCTGCTGAGTTGTGTGTCCAGCTCGTCGTCAATTGCGTCAACTGCCGCTTCGGTTGCATCGGATACTTGCACGACAATACTGGGTAGATAGACCCGGCCATCGCGTCCGGCCTCCTCTTCTTTATCGTGAAAGGCGAGCAGGGCGGGATTGTAAAATGCTGCCTGCGCATGGCTGCCAATTGCAGTGGCTGAGCCGCCCATGGCGAGCGCGCGGGAATCGTACACGCCGTAGCTGATCGCCATGCCGGGCATGCTGATCAAGGTTAAGCAGGTAGCGGCAAGTGGGTGACGAAGCAGGTTGATGTGGGAGGTTGATGGCATAGCGGGCACCGATAAAAGTTTTTTGTGTCGCCATAATGCAGAGGCTGGCTTGAGTATAGCCGTGCTTGGTTCACAGAATCGGGGTAAATCCGGCGAGTTTTGCACTGGTCAATAACTGATCATTTTGGCGATTAAGCTAGAGCGAAAACAGGGTTTTGCGGTAAAGTGCGAACTTGTGCCAAATAGGGCGCTCTTATCGATGGCGCCTGCGGTGATACACCCAAGTCTCGCCCCATAATTACAATTGTTGATGTTATTGAGATCGCGTATGGTTTTTTTCCGCTGGCTGAGTGCTATTTGCTGCTTGGGCATGGTGTTGGTTGCCCAGGTCGCCCAGTCGGCGACGGTCAATGGTGTGCGCGTGTGGCGTGCGCCTGACCACACCCGCATCGTGTTGGATCTGGATGCTCCGGTGCAACACAGTCTCACTCTCGCTGGCAATCCTGACCGCATTATTCTCGATGTCCCCAACAGCAAATTGCTGGGTGATCTAGCCAAGTTGCCACTGGC
This sequence comes from Cellvibrio sp., assembly GCF_053579595.1. Taxonomy (NCBI): domain Bacteria; kingdom Pseudomonadati; phylum Pseudomonadota; class Gammaproteobacteria; order Cellvibrionales; family Cellvibrionaceae; genus Cellvibrio; species Cellvibrio sp. The sequence continues at coordinate 3,374 of NZ_JBRFPI010000343.1, read as the reverse complement.
TGATACCCCGGTGTTGGTGATTCGCAGCTACGTGCACAATAAAACCGATCTGCGTTTGGTGTTGGATTTAAAAGCCAAGGTTGCGCCCAACAGTTTTTCGCTTAAAGCCAGCGCTGGTATGCATGATCGTTTGGTGATCGACTTGTACGATGAAGTTGCTCCCGCAGTGACCGCCACACTACCGGCAGTACCAGCGACAACCGCGCCAGCATCCAACAATAAACCGGTTGCGACCCAGCAGGTCGCCAAACCGGCCACGGCGCCCTCAGCGTCGCAAACGGCTCCTTCGGCACCAACTACAGCTACTACCGCCCAACCGGTTGCGCGTGCAGATTTGAGTGGCAAACGTTTTATCGTCATTGCGGTTGATGCGGGGCACGGTGGTGAAGACCCTGGTGCTATGGGGCCGAATCGCATCCGAGAAAAAGAAGTGACGCTTGCCATCGCCAAAGAATTGGTTGCAGCGATTAATGCGCAGCCGGGTTTTACCGGAAAATTAACCCGCACCGGCGATTATTTTATCCCGCTCAAAAAACGCCGCGATCTGGCGCGCAATATGAAAGCGGATTTGTTTGTTTCCGTCCATGCCGACGCCTTTACCAAAGCCAGCGCGCGCGGTGCCTCAGTGTTTGCGCTTTCGCAAAATGGTGCGACTTCGGAAACGGCGCGCTTTTTAGCGCAGCGCGAAAACGAATCGGATTTGATTGGCGGTGTGGGCGATATCAGCCTCGACGATAAAGATCAGGTGCTGGCGGGTGTGTTGGTGGATTTATCGATGACGGCAACGCTGAACTCCAGTTTGCAAGTTGGCCATCATGTGTTGAATTCCATGGGCGGAATTGCACATCTGCATAAGCGCCATGTCGAGCAAGCGGGTTTTATGGTGCTTAAATCGCCGGATGTGCCATCTATTTTGGTGGAGACGGGCTTTATTTCCAATCCGGAAGAAGCGCGCAAATTAGCGACACCTGCCTATCGCAAACAAATGGCGCAATCGGTATTTAAAGGGATTAAACAACATTTTTATCAGCATCCACCGGCGGGCACTTATGTAGCAGCGCAGTTGGAATCGGGTGCGATTAAGGATTTCGAACGGCAACACACAGTTGCAGCGGGCGATAGTTTGTCGGCGATTGCGGCGCGTTATGGCGTGAGTTCACAGCGGTTGATGCAACACAACAATTTGCGCAGCACTACGGTGAAATTGGGGCAGACCTTAAAAATTCCAGGGGGCGGCAGTAATGCTGTCGCTGCTACCAATGTCGCCAGCCAACCAGCCGCTCGCCCAACCTACACACCACCACCAGCGCTGCCGCGCCAGCATCGCGTAGTGGCGGGCGATACATTATCGCGTATTGCTGTGCGCTATGGCGTCACTGTGCCGCAGTTAATCAAGCACAACAATATGAAAAATCCTACCGTAAAAATTGGCCAGACCCTCAAAATTCCAACGTCCTGATTGATTCAGGCTACCGGTTTTCCCCATGCGAAAAATTAAATTGCTCAGCCCGCGCCTCGCCAACCAGATTGCTGCTGGTGAGGTAGTGGAGCGCCCCTCTTCAGTGATTAAAGAATTGCTGGAAAATTCGCTCGACGCCGGTGCAACGCGCCTGGAAATCGATGTGGAAGAGGGCGGTATCAAATTAATGCGCGTGCGCGATAACGGCGGTGGTATTGATAAAGACGATTTGCCGCTCGCACTCAGCCGCCACGCCACCAGCAAAATTTATGAACTGGATGATCTCGAAGCGGTTGCGACTTTAGGTTTTCGTGGCGAGGCCTTGGCGAGCATCAGCTCGGTTGCGCGCCTCGCGTTAATCAGCAGCACCAACGAAGAGAGTGCAGGCTGGCAAGTGGTTGCCGAAGGTCGCGATATGGAAACGCAATTATCGCCCGCACCACACCCGCGCGGTACTACCGTAGAAGTGCGCGATTTATTTTTTAACACACCTGCACGGCGTAAATTTTTGCGCACCGATAAAACCGAATACACCCATCTTGAAGATGTTGTAAAACGTTTGGCTCTCTCTCGTTTTGATGTCGCGTTTAATTTGCGTCACAACGGCCGCGCAATTTATTCCTGGCGCGCCGGTGATTCGCAGCTTGAGCAAGAGCGTCGTGTTGCGCAAGTGTGCGGCCCGGCATTTATGGAAAATGCGGTGCATATTGAAATGGAGCGCAGTGGTCTCCGCCTGTGGGGCTGGGTGGCGCAGCCGACGTTTTCACGCAGCCAGGCTGACTTGCAGCATTTTTACGTGAATGGCCGCGCGATTCGCGACAAGCTTGTCAGCCACGCCGTGCGCCAAGCCTATCAGGACGTGCTGTATCACGGCCGTCATCCGGCGTTTGTGTTGTATCTGGAGTTGGATCCATCAACCGTTGATGTAAATGTGCATCCCACCAAACACGAAGTGCGCTTTCGCGATAATCGCAGTGTGCACGATTTTATTTATTCGAGTTTGCATCACGCCTTGGCGAAAGTTCGTCCGGAAGATACCTTGGCAAAACGCGAATTGGGTGAGGGTGCTGATGAAGCGGTTGGTGTAAATCCGTTTGCACTTTCATCTGCCAAACCGGTTCAAGGTATTGCCGCCGGGGAGTTTCAAGGTCAGGAGAGCATGGGGTTTCGCGCCGCATCCGGTGCAACTAATTACTCATCAGATTATCAATCCAACTATCAGCCTGCCGCAATTAATCCCGGTGCAGTGCGCGAGCAAATGGCGAGCTATGGCGAGTTACATCGTCCGGCGAATCCGACGGCAACTTACGCGATGCCGGAGTCGGGCAGTGAGGATATTCCTCCACTGGGTTACGCCATCGCCCAGCTTAAAGGCATTTATATTCTCGCGGAAAATGCGCAAGGATTAATTGTGGTGGATATGCATGCGGCGCACGAGCGCATCACCTATGAGCGCATGAAAGAGTCCTTCGCCTGCGGATGTATCCAAACCCAACCGCTGCTGGTACCGGAAAGTATTGCCGTCAGTCAGAAAGAAGCAGACTGCGCAGAAAATTTTTACGATATTTTTAAATCGCTCGGGTTTGAATTGCAGCGTGCGGGGCCGGAGACATTATTAATCCGCCAATTGCCGGTAATTTTAAATCGCGCCAAAGTCGAACAATTGGTGCGCGATGTATTGTCGGATTTGATTGAGCACGGTAGCAGCGAGCGCATCCAGCATCACATCAACGAAATTCTCGGCACTATGGCCTGCCACGGCTCAGTGCGCGCCAATCGCAAACTGACAATTCCCGAAATGAATGCACTATTGCGTGATATGGAAGCGACCGAGCGCAGCGGCCAATGCAATCACGGTCGTCCGACTTGGCTATTACAATCGCTCGATGAGCTCGACAAAATGTTTATGCGTGGA
>NZ_JBRFPI010000342.1:0-5021 GCF_053579595.1 Cellvibrio sp. | reverse complement strand
CTTTGGGAGGATGGTTGCTGCAGGAACATAGTGCCAATGCGGTGTTTCTGCTCAATGCAGTGCTGGTCTTGATTTGGCTGGCGGTCGCCTGGTCGATGAAGCCGCCACACTTTCTCGCCAGCGTGCTTATCCCCTTGCGCGGGCAAGACCATCAAGCGCTCGCGGATAAATTGCGCGCGGTAGATGGCGTGGCCGAAGTGGTGATAGTCGCCTCGGAAAATACCGTTTATCTGAAAGTTGACCAGCGCCGCGTGGATCGCAAACAACTGGCGGCGATAGTGGATGAAGTGTAAAGTGTCCGACGCCCCGCAGGGGGCAATAACCCTTAACTTGAAAGTCGCTGAAGTACAAAAACAGAAGGCGAATACACGGTAAATCAAGAGGAATTCATTATGGCTCGTGGTATTAACAAAGTAATTTTGATCGGCAATATCGGGCAAGACCCCGAAGTGAAATATATGCCCTCCGGCGGCGCGGTCACCAACGTCAGCGTAGCGACATCGGAAACATGGAAGGACAAAAATACCGGTCAACCGCAAGAGCGTACTGAATGGCACCGCGTAGTATTTTTTAATCGCCTGGGCGAGATTGCCGGCGAGTATCTGAAAAAAGGCTCCAAAGTGTATATCGAAGGTTCATTGCGTACCCGTAAATGGCAGGCGCAAGATGGCACTGATCGCTACACCACTGAAATTGTCGCCAGCGAAATGCAAATGCTCGATGGCCGCGGCGAAAACACCGGTATGGGTGGCGGCGCAGGAATGGGCGCAGCGGCTTTGGCGGGTGGTTTTGACCAGACTCCGCAATACAACAATGCACCTGCACAAGGCGGTTACAACCAGGGCGTCCAACAGCCAGCGCGCGCGCCACAACAGGCAGCGCCCCAGCACAACACTCCACCGCAACAGCCAGCAGGTTTTGATTCGTTTGATGACGATATTCCCTTCTGACGAATTGCGAACATTTTGTTATCGTTAACAGGGCGCACTTGAATCAAGCTGCGCCCTGTTTCGTTTTCGACGCTGTGTATTTAATCAATAATAATTATCGGGAGATTCAACTATGTCGGCTCAATATCAAACCGGTTCCATTTTATTAAGCATAAAAAATCTGATTGCGTTTGCGATAATCGGATGCGTCAGTCTTGGCTCATTCGCAGCGCCAGAGCAGTCCTCAGATGTGGGTGCAATGACACCCATAAAGCTATGGAATGGCAACAAAACCGCATCGCGTCAGCAGTACGAGCGCGAGATATTGGAGGCTGCACTCAATGCCACTACGGTAGCACATGGTCACTATCAATTGCAGGAAGATAAAACTGATTATCCGCTCGCTGCGGATGAAGCCAGTGTTTTCCGCAGTAAAGGTTTTGATATTTTCGGCACAGTCGCAGGTAATGCCAAATTGGCAAATGAAAAGAAAATCCTGATTCCGCTGCCGCTGATGAAAGGGTTGTTGGGCTATCGCATTTTAATTATTCGCGCCGCCGATAAAGAAAAATTTGCCGCAATTAAATCCGCTCAACAATTGCAGCAGCTGCGTATGGGAATTCCCAGCACCTGGGCCGATGCAGAACTCTTTCGTCACAATGGATACAAGGTGGAAGAGAAGGGCAGTTTTGATGATCTTTTCACCCGTTTGGAAAACAATGAATTCGATTATGTAACCTTTGGGGCTAATGAAGTCACTGGTGTATTTAACGAGCGCGCTGCCAAATCTGGAAAGTTGATTGTGGATTCCTCCCTGTTAGTGTTTTATCCATTTCCGCTCGTTTTTTACGTGAATCCTGACAATAAAGCCCTCGCTGCACGCGTGACTGAAGGGCTGCAAACTATCAGTGCTAACGGCGAGCTGGATAAAATTTTCAATCGCTATTTTGCCGCCGATTTAGCGGCAGTTAATTTGCCTGCGCGTGCCATGATCAAGCTGAAGAATCCGATCCTGCCTGCCGAAATGGCAGATTTCAAACCCTCGCTTTAAGCGCTTTCTGGTGATAATTGTCATCGCATTTCCGTGACATTGGCTGCTGTTGCAGTCAATGCATCCCCCGCTATCCTGCCCCCATAACAACACACCATGGGCAGGGATATGCACTGGAAATTCAAAACCCCAAGCTCTGGCTCTGGTCATGCGTGCTAATCAACCGCATAATCACTGTTAGTTTTTCCACCTCAAACGACCACGAGCAGAGCATATTGTGACGAATAAAGAAGAGCTTTTATCGCAGCTGCGTATAGATCGCAACCAACCAACCGATGGCAACGGTAATACCCGTTTGTGGATAGGCATTGCAGCCGCAGTGGCATTGGTTGTAACTGGATTTGCCGTGTTTACCGAACCGGCTCCCATTAAAGTGAAAATTGAAATGGCGCGTATGGCTGTACCCGATTCCTCGTCCGCTACTGTGTTGGATGCGACCGGTTATGTTGTTGCGCGCCGCACTGCGACAGTGTCATCCAAGGTGACCGGTAAAGTCGCAGAGATTTATATCGAAGAGGGGCAGCGCGTCGAAAAAGACCAAATCGTGGCGCTGCTGGATGACTCCAATACGCGCAAATCACTGGAATTAAGTAAGGCGGAATTGCACTCGGCCAAAACCCAGGTGGCCGAAACCCAAGCGCGCTTGACCGAGGCGAAGTTAACCCTGGAGCGCAACACTGAATTGGCGCGTCGCCAATTAATCAGCGCGGCGGCATTGGATAAAGCGCGCGCGGATTTTGAGTCATTGCGCGCACAATTAAATTCGCGTGAGGCCGATATTGCCGTGAGCCAAAAGCGCTTGGCATTGCAGCAGCAAAATCTCGATGATCTCACCCTGCGTGCACCCTTCACCGGTGTAGTGATTAGCAAGGATTCACAGCCAGGCGAAATGATTTCGCCGATATCCGCCGGCGGTGGTTTTACCCGCACCGGCATTTGTACGATTGTCGATATGGCCTCGCTGGAAATTGAGGTAGACGTGAATGAATCCTACATCCAGCGTGTGCGTGACGGGCAATTTGTACAAGCGGTGTTGGAAGCTTATCCCGAGTGGAAAATTCCTGCAAAAGTGATTGCGATTATTCCCACTGCCGATCGCCAAAAAGCCACAGTAAAAGTGCGCATCGGGTTTCAGGTGAGCGACCCGCGTATCCTGCCCGATATGGGGGTGAAAGTGGCGTTTATGAATGCAGAGCCTGTTGCTGAAGAGAAACCGAAAGAACCGCTAGGTGTGCGTGTACCTATCACTGCCGTGCGCTCTGAAGGTGAAGACAAATTTATTTTTGTGGTGAAAGACGGTGTGGCCGAGCTGCGTAAAGTGACACTGAAAGCCAGCTATGGCACTGATATTTATATTGGTAGTGGTTTGCGCGCAGGTGAAGATTTTGTAGTGGAAATTATCCCGGAATTAAAAGACGGCGCCAAAGTTGAGTTGTAATTAATATCCCTATCGCTGGCCGCATTGCGGCCAGTGCAAGCGAATAAAAATAAAAAATTGTCTACTGATTTGTTTCTGTTTGTCGCTTCACCGCTATTTCCGATTTATTTTTTGTCTCTTGTTCTGGTCTAACATCCTGGAGGATTTATGACGGCTCTCGCAACTCAATCACAGGCTGCCGGTGAACTGCTGGTGCAATTAAAAGGTATTTCCAAAGCCTATAAAAAAGGCAAAGAACAGGTCAACGTATTATCCAGGCTCGATCTGGATATTCGGCGCGGTGATTTCCTTGCGCTAATGGGGCCTTCAGGTTCAGGTAAAACGACCTTGTTAAATCTACTCGGTGGTCTGGATAAGCCCAGTGCCGGTGAGTTAATGATTGGCGGCCAGCGGCTCGATCAGATGTCCTCATCGCAACTCACCAAATGGCGCGCGCGCCATGTGGGTTTTATTTTCCAATTTTATAATTTAATGCCGGTATTGACCGCGGAAAAAAATGTCGAACTACCCCTGCTGTTAACCAGCTTGTCGAGCAAGCAGCGTAAACATCATGTTGCTGCAGCATTGGAGTTGGTGGGGCTGTCTAATCGTGCCAAACACTATCCGAGTGAATTATCGGGCGGTCAGGAGCAGCGTGTGGCGATTGCGCGCGCGCTGGTGAGTGACCCGGATTTATTATTGTGCGATGAACCTACAGGGGATTTGGATCGCGCCACGGCAGATGAAATTCTCTCACTCCTGCAAACCCTGAATCAACAGCAGCAAAAAACTATCATCATGGTAACCCATGATCCACGCGCCGCAGATCATGCCCGTCACATACTGCATATGGACAAAGGTGCATTGGTTAACGATGGTCGCGTTACTGATACGGGGCACTAATCATGTATTACTTACAATTTTTATTGAGTAATCTCGGACGCAAAAAAGCGCGCACCATTTTGACAGTGCTATCGATCATGATTGCATTTTTATTATTTGGTTTGCTCCGCAGTTTGGCGGCGGCTTTTGATCAGGGTGCTGAAATTGCGGGTGAAGACCGCTTGGTCAGTATTAATAAAATCAGTTTGATCCAGGCGTTGCCAGAGGCTTATTTGCCAAAGGTACAAGCATTGGAGGGGGTGGACAGGGCAACTTCCGCCAACTGGTTTGGTGGTTACTACCAGGATCCCAAAAACCAGTTTCCACAATTCCCCATTGTTGCCGAAGACTATTTTGAAATTTACAAAGAAATGATCACCTTGCCGGAAGCACAGATGCAGGCATGGAAGAAAAATCGTATCGGCGTTGTTATTGGCAAAGCCTTGGTTGATCGATTCAAATGGAAAATTGGCGATCGCATTCCGCTGATGGGTATGTTTCCTCGCGAGGGGGGTAGTACAACATGGGAATTTGTAATCGAAGGGATTTATGAGGCGAAAAGCAAAAGTGCTGACACCAGCGCTATGCTGATGCACTACGATTATTTTGATGAGGCGCGTCAATACGGTAAAGGCGATTTGGGTTGGTTAATTATTTGCGTAAAGGACCCCAAACAACCGGCGCAGGTAGTAGCGCCAGTGGATGCGCTCTTTCCAAATTCTCCCCCTGAAACCAAAACCAG
>NZ_JBRFPI010000341.1:0-5028 GCF_053579595.1 Cellvibrio sp. | reverse complement strand
AACCAGTCCTGCTGCCGATAGCCAAATGATGGCCAGTCCTTTTTAGCAACTCTGGTGACCAACTTGCCTTCAAACTCCAGCCACACCGCCGAGTTGATATCCACTTTGGTGATGCGCCCACGCACTAACCTGAAGCCAGCTTCATCACCGCGTAAAGACACTGTCGGCAGAGGCTGCCAGTAGTTATCCCTCCATACACCTAAGGATTTTTGTCGCGCCTCCCGCTCTGGTGTTGACAGGCAATGCACCTGGGCAGTATTGGGCGGTACAGCAATCTGCAACGCCATGCCGCTGCGCAATTGCGCATCGGCCAAGCTATTTCCGCGACTATCGTACACATGCGCCAACAAACGACCGTAGTGATCATGGGTTTCGCGCTCAAATCCAAGACGAACCTTACCTTTGCTCGCATCGATAAACGCCTGTGCCGCTGCGCGCGACTCACGACCGAGCGGCTGGCCGGGTTTGTTGCCATGCACAATTTCCGGGGCGTTAATCCCCAGCACCCGCACCGAGCGGCCGTCTTGTAATTTCAGGGTGTCCCCATCCGATACCCGCGCCACATGCACCAACTCACCAGTAGGAAAGCCGCATTCAGCAACGGCGACGGAGGGCAAAAACAAAGAACACAGACATAAAAAAACGCCGGAAATTTTCATTCCCGGCGTTTTTACTAGCGGCGCTAGCAGAGTGCGGATCAAGAAATTAGTCTTTCTTGGCACCAGCGATACGGCTGCCGAAACGCTTGGTGAAGCGATCAATACGGCCACCGGTATCAACAACTTTTTGCTTGCCGGTGTAGAACGGGTGGCAGGCGCCACATACGTCAACGTGCAGGGCTTTGCCCAAGGTTGAACGGGTGGTGAAGCTGTTGCCACAGCTGCAGGTTACAGCTACGTCAACGTAATTTGGATGAATGTCTGCTTTCATGATGAATGCCTTGTGTGATCTGCGCCGCCACCTGGTCAGTTGCCGGGCACCGCGCATAGGTTTAAAAAACGGCTGTTTTCGGGAGCGGCGATACTACCAGAAAACCCTAGGCGCGCAACTGAAAAACGCCATTTCGCGCAAAAAACCACCAGCCGATCAGCAATAAACTGCGAACACCAGATCGATTACGTTATGCTGCCCGCCTCGTTTGATAATTGCCGACTCCATGACCCAAACCTCATCAACAGAATCCTTGCTGCTGGAAATCGCACTGCCCGTACCCCTGCGTCGCTGCTTTGACTATCTACCTCCTGCAGATACAACACCTTCCGCACTGCAACCGGGGATATTAGTGCGCGTCCCTTTTGGCCATCAGGAACTGGTCGGCGTACTGATAAAAGTCAAAACGGAAAGCGCGCAAGATAGGGGCAAACTGCGCGCGGCATTGGCAATTATCGACCCGCGTCCCGCTCTCGATAGCGAATTGCTCGACCTCTGCCTTTGGGCCGCCGACTACTACCAATGCGCCCCCGGCGAAGCCTTGCAAACCGCCCTACCAGTGCTCCTTCGCCAGGGCGAACCCGCACAGTTGCGCGGGGAACCGGTATTCTGCCTTACCACCGAAGGCAAAGGTTTGCCGGAAGGTGCACTTAAACGCTCGCCGAAACAAGCGACTTTGTTGGCCGCCTTGCAAACCCGCCATCAACTCAGCCGCAGCGATCTCGATTTGCTGGACATTCCCCGCTCCATCGCCAAAAGCCTGATCGACAAGGGCCTAGCGCGGATCGACGAAATAGTGCCCAGCCAAGCGCCACACACGGCAGAGCTGTTGCACGAACACCCGCTGACCTTGAGCGATGAACAGCAAGCCGCGTTTGCACAGATCGACTACGGTAGCTTTAAAACTTACCTGCTCGATGGCGCAACCGGCAGCGGTAAGACCGAAATCTATCTGCAGGCAATTGAGCAATCACTCAAGCAAGGCAAGCAGGCATTGGTACTGGTTCCAGAGATCGGCCTCACACCGCAAACCCTGCAGCGTTTCCAGCGTCGGTTTAATTTGCCCATTGTGGCCTTGCACTCCGGTTTAAACGACCGCGAGCGGCTGGATGCCTGGCTGCAGGCGCGCGACGGTATTGCGCGCATCATTATCGGCACCCGCTCGGCGCTGTTTACGCCGCTCAAAGAACCGGGCATTTTAATTATCGACGAAGAACATGACGGTTCTTTTAAACAGCAAGATGGCTTCCGCTATTCCGCGCGCGATCTCGCTGCCGTACGCGCACATCGCCTCGGTATTCCACTGATTCTCGGATCGGCTACGCCCTCACTGGAAACCCTGCACAATGCATTACAAGGGCGGTATCAATACCTGCGCCTGAAAGCGCGCGCGGGCAATGCCAAACCACCGGAGATTCAGCTGCTCGATATTCGCGGCGAAATTCTGCACGAGGGTTTTGCGCAAGCCAGTATCGATGCCATTGGCGATACGCTCGGCAAAGGCAACCAGGTGCTGGTATTTCTCAATCGCCGCGGCTACGCACCCACGTTGGAGTGTCACGATTGCGGCTGGTTAGCTAACTGCAATCACTGCGATGCACGCATGACCGTGCACCAGACACCGCGCCATCTGCACTGCCATCACTGCGATCACCAGCGCGGCATTCCCAAGCGCTGCCCAAGCTGCAACAGCAGCAAAATTCAACCTATAGGCCAGGGCACCGAGCGCAGTGAAGTGGTGCTGCAACAATTATTTCCAGCTTACAAAGTCATCCGCGTAGACCGCGATTCAACGCGCAATAAAAACAGCATGCAAAAACTGTTAGTCGATGTGCACAGCGGCGAACCCTGCATCCTTGTCGGTACCCAAATGCTCGCCAAAGGCCATCACTTTGCCGATGTGACGCTGGTGGTGATTATCGATGCGGACGCTGGTTTATTCAGCACCGATTTCCGCGGCGCCGAGCGCATGGGGCAGCTGTTATTGCAAGTCGCCGGGCGCGCCGGGCGCGAGGAAAAAAGTGGCAGGGTGATTTTGCAGAGCCATCACACCGATCACCCGCTAGTGCAAACACTGGTGCAGCAGGGTTATCACGCGTTAGCCGATTTGATTTTGCATGAGCGCCAGATCACCCAGTTGCCACCCTATCGCCACCTTGCATTGATTCGAGCGGAAAGCAAACAAGCCATAGCGGCGGTAGATTTCCTGCAGACCGCACGCAAAATCGCCGAGCAACTGCAAGCGCCGCACCCGCTCTTGAATTATCTCGGCCCCCTGCCGGCAATGATGGAAAAGCGCGGCGACCGCTTCCGCTACCAATTGCAGATCAACAGTGCGCAGCGCAAACCCTTGCAGCAATTGCTCAGCGAATTAGCATTGCAGTTGGAAGCATCCCCGCTCGCCAAGCGGGTGCGCTGGTCGATTGATGTTGACCCACAGGAAATGGGCTAAACCCTAAGTGGCACAAGCAACAGACAGATGGGGAAATTGCAGGCTTAGTGACTCACCCGCGCAATCCCTTTACAATCGCGCCTCGATTTAGCACAGATACACACATTCCATGAGTAGAGATTTCGCCAAAAAAGGCCGCGCACCAGCGCGCCGCACATCATCCAGCAGCACCAGCGCGACGCCTCCCTGGTTGTGGTTCGTGGCGGGTCTGGTATTGGGTGCGTTTGCGGCCAGCCTCTACTTTATTAAAAACCCGGTTGCGGCGCCGGCTCCCAAAGAAGAGCCCAAGCCCAAGGTGACCGAAAATAAAACGCCAAAACCGCGTTTTGATTTCTACAAATTGCTGCAAGAAAGCGAAACCATTGTGCCAGCGAGCGAAACGATCAACGAAGAAAAGCCGGCGCAGGAGCAGACCACCGAGTACATTCTGCAGGTCGGCTCTTTCCCACGCGCTGAAGATGCAGACAAATTGCGCGCGCAATTAATTTTGCTCAACCTCGACGCCAATATTGAAAAGGTAGAGATTCGCAAAGGTGAAGTCTGGCATCGCGTAGTAGTCGGCCCCTTTAATAACCAAAACGAACTCACTAGCGCCCGCTCGCAACTGGTCAAAAACGAATACAACGCGCTGGTACTTAAACGCGCTAAAACCAAATAATCCCCACATCCAGGTGCACGCCTTGAAAAAGGCGGGCACGCCCCCATTTTTCTGGCTTCTCTGATGTAAATTAAGAAGGAAGTCCAGTGACAACAATTCTCTCTGTGCGCCGCGATGGGCAAGTCGTTATCGGCGGCGACGGCCAGGTTTCCCTTGGCAATACCGTAATGAAAGGCAATGCGCGCAAAGTGCGCCGTCTCTACAAAAATCAGGTGATCGCCGGATTTGCTGGCGGCACCGCCGATGCATTCACCCTCTTCGAACGCTTTGAAGCCAAACTCGAAGCACACAATGGTCAACTCACGCGTGCTGCTGTCGAGCTCGCCAAAGAATGGCGAACCGATCGCAGCTTGCGCCGCTTGGAAGCATTACTTGCTGTTGCCGATAAAGAAGCCTCACTGATCATCACCGGCAATGGAGATGTAATCCAACCGGAAGACGATTTAATCGCGATTGGCTCGGGCGGCAATTACGCGCAAGCCGCAGCGCGTGCGCTGATGGAAAATACCCAATTAGATGCGCGCAGCATTGTCGAAAAAGGCCTGAAAATTGCGGGCGATATTTGTGTCTTTACCAACCAGACACACACCATCGAAACGCTCGAATATTGATAACCGTAGCCCGTATGGAGCCTAGCGAAATACGGGGACTTTGATTTGATAAACCATATCCGCATTCCGTTACACTCCATGCGGGCTACTTAAGAGTTTTTTATGTCCTCCATGACTCCGCGCGAAATCGTGCACGAATTAGATAAACATATCGTCGGCCAGGCCAACGCCAAACGCGCGGTTGCAATTGCACTGCGCAATCGCTGGCGTCGCATGCAAGTTCCCCTCGATATGCGCAATGAAATTACCCCGAAAAATATTTTGATGATCGGCCCAACCGGTGTGGGTAAAACTGAAATCGCACGCCGTTTGGCCAAGCTCGCTAACGCGCCTTTTATCAAAGTGGAAGCGACCAAATTTACCGAAGTCGGTTACGT
>NZ_JBRFPI010000340.1:0-5029 GCF_053579595.1 Cellvibrio sp. | reverse complement strand
CGTGCTGCCCGCCTGGACGGTTGAAAAAACCCTGGCCTTGGCCGCCGAGGCCGATGTCTTTGCCTCTAACGTGCAAAAGGCAGCCGGTGGTGGTGTTTATACCTACGAAAACGCGCAGGACGGCTTCCTCAATGCAGGGCGTTTCAGCGAAGACCTGACTACCGTGAAGGTCGAGCTTGCCGTTGAATTGGATACGAGTTTCCTGAGCGGTGTGACTCTTGGCGCCTATTTCAGTGATCGTGAAAAATCCAAAATTAACGATGGCTTCTTCGCCACTTCGCCCACCTATCCCTACGGAAATGGCACCGGAAAAGTGGATGAAGTTATTCCCGAGAAATATCGCTTCGGCCTTGCGGATCTGAGCTGGGCGGGCTTGGGTAAAGTGGTTGCCTATGATGGCTATGCCCCTTATAAAGACGGTTATTACTACCAAACCTCAGCGGCCGAGCTTGAGCCGGATCGCTTGGGTGATTCCTATGTGGTCACTGAAGAAGTGACCACCTTCTACGTGCAAGCGGATATCAATGCCGAAGTGAGCGGAATCAATCTGGTTGGTAATGCCGGGGTGCAGGTAGTGGATACCGACCAGGCTTCTACCGGCTACACCGGTCTGGTGGATGAAACCTTCAGTGTGGATCCAACACGCACCGCCGAGGGTGGGGCGAGCTACACCAAGGTGCTGCCCAGCTTGAACCTGAGTGCGGAAGTGGCTGAATCCCAATTTGTGCGCTTTGGGGCGTCCAAAACGATTAGCCGCGCGCGTATCGACCAAATGAAAGCCTCCGGTTTTGTGAAGTACGATCAGAACATCGATATTTTGCTTTCTACGGATTACACCGCGGACACGCCCTGGTCCAAGTTCCAGGGGGCGCCCAGCTTGCGGCCGTTAGAGTCCAATAATTTTGATCTGGCCTATGAAAAATACTTTGCGGATGATGGTTACATCTCCCTGACCTACTTCTACAAAGATCTGGTCAACTGGACGCGCGAAGGTCAGACGGTTATAGATTTTTCTAACGATGCAACCAACGGCGGAGCCAACTACTACATACCGGCGTTCCACAACAAAACCGTGCAGACCGATGGCACCTACGGCCCCAATGATGTGTTCCTGACGGCGGGTACTGTGGTTGCGCCTGCCCAATTCATGGGTTATTCATCCTCCTTTGAAGATGGCCTGAAAGGTACGGTGGATGGTTGGGAGCTGACCGCTAACGTGCCCTTGGGCTTGGTGAGCGATGCGCTGGAAGGTTTCGGTTTTGCTGCGTCCAGCTCACTCATTGACGCCAAACTGGATGATGGCTCCGCCATTCCCGGTCAGTCGGATAAGGTTCACTCCCTTACCATTTACTACGCGACCGGTGGATTTGAAGTGCGTGTCGCGGGTACGGACCGGAGTGATTTCGCAACCTATCAGCGCGGTGGCAGTAACAAAATTGAAAATGCCAATCGCAAGGGTGTGCAACTGATTGACGCCCAAATCAGCTACGATTTTTCTGATTCCGATTGGGAGTCGCTGCATGGATTGCGTCTGTCATTGCAAGGTACCAACCTGACCGATGAAGACGAAGAAGATGTAGGCGATCAGGGCATAGTCACTGCGCGCCGCGAATTTGGTCCAACCTATATGTTGAATGCCAATTACTCCTTCTAAAGCGCGATGATTGGAAAAGCCTTCCGGAGGAATCCGGGAGGCTTTTTTGTTGATGGGTGAGACTATTGCGATCTGCTGCGATAAAAGCGGCTATCTTTAGTGTGACCGGCTTGGTATTAACCCATAGCGACGCCGTTACGCGCAGCCTAAGGAATTGCGAATCAATGAATAAACCAATCCAAAAAATAGTTGTTGCTGGGGGCGGTACAGCGGGGTGGATGAGTGCTGCGCTGTTAAAAAAAATGTTGCAGCAGCGCGTTGAAATTGAATTAGTTGAATCAGAGGAAATCGGTATCATCGGTGTGGGTGAGGCAACTATTCCGCCGATACAAACTTTCAATGCGGTGCTGGGCTTGAATGAGGCAGAGTTTCTGCGCGAGACCCGGGCCACCATCAAAATGGCCATACGTTTCGATAACTGGAAGCAGCGCGGCGACAGCTACTTTCACACCTTCGGTGCACCGGGAACTACCCTTGGCTACAGCTCATTCCAGCACTACTGGTTGCGCGCGCGTCAGCAGGGGTTGAGCTCCGCTGCGCTGTGGGAATTCGATTTAAATTACCTGTGTTGTAGCGCAGGTGTGTTTGGAAAATTTAATAGCAAAGATCCGCTCTACCAACTCCCTTATGCTTATCATTTTGATTCTGCCCTCTATGGCCGCTATCTGCGCAAGTTGAGCGAGCAGGCTGGTGTGGTGCGCACCGAGGGGAAAATCAGTTCGGTAAAAACCAATCCGGATTCCGGCTTTGTTGAATCCTTGCAGATGGAAAATGGTCAGCAAATTGCGGGCGATTTATTTATCGATTGCAGCGGTATGCGCGGCTTACTGATTCAGGGCGCGCTGCGTACCGGTTACGAAGAGTGGGGACATTGGCTGCCCTGTGATCGCGCGCTGGCAGTTCCCTCGCAGCGCTTTGAAAAAACCTTGCCCTATACTCGCGCCATCGCCCATAAGGTGGGTTGGCAGTGGCGAATTCCACTGACCCACCGCAACGGCAATGGATTGGTTTATAGCTCGCAGTATTTAAGTGACGATGAAGCTGCGCATATCTTAATGAACAACCTTGATTCAGTTGCGCTTGCCGATCCCAAACCCATTCAGTTTAAAACCGGACGGACACTGCAACAGTGGAATAAAAATGTTATTGCCGTTGGCCTGTCGAGCGGATTTTTGGAACCGCTTGAATCCACCAGTATTCATTTAATTCAATCGGCCATTGTGCGTCTCGCCAAAAATTTTCCCAACACAGGTTTCAGCGCTGCGCAGGTTAATGAATACAATCAGGACTCAAAACGCGAATACGAAACCGTGCGCGATTTTATTATTTTGCATTACCACTTGAACGAGCGTGACGATAACGACTTCTGGCGGTATTTGCGCAACATGCCGATTCCGGAACGGCTCGCGCACAAAATGGCGCTGTTTCGCGAGACGGGCTCAGTGGTCAATGATGCAGGCGATATTTTTCTCGATTCTTCCTGGCTGCAAGTCATGCTGGGGCAGGGAATCGTGCCGCGCGATTATCACCCCAGTGCTGATTTGCCTCCCGCCAGTGAATTGAGCGCGATGCTTGAGCAAATTGCGACGGCCAAGCGCAAGCCACTTGCGCAATTGCCAACTCATGACGATTTTTTATTTCAGTATGCGGGCGTCACGCGCGAGGTGACCCAAGGTGGATAAACCATGGCGCATCCTAATCCTTGGTGGTGGTACAGCTGGTTGGATGGCAGCGAATTTATTTGCAAAACAATGGCCGCGTGAACAAGTTCAGATAACCTTAATCGAAGCGCCGGAAATTCCTATTGTTGGTGTGGGCGAGGGCTCTACCCCCTCGTTGAAACGTTTTTTTAAAACGCTCGACATTCCCGAGCGCCAATGGATGCTGGAATGTCAGGCGACTTACAAAACCAATATTCGCTTTGTTGACTGGAGCCCCGCCTCCGGCGTGAGCGATTATTCGCACCCCTTTTATTCCCAACCGGATGTTTTTAACGAGCGCGCATTTTTTACCAATTGCCGCACGCGTCGCCTGGGTCTGGATGTGGTAACGGAGCCTGAGCGGTTTTTTGTTAATGGTGAATTGGCGCGGCAAGGCAAAGCGCCGGTTGCACCAAAAAGTTTTCCCTTTCACATGGAGTACGGCTATCACTTTGATTCGCAATTGCTCGGGCGCTATCTGGCGCGGGTTGCTGCAGCGCGCGGTGTAGTGCATCGCCAGGCAACCTTCGCGCAGGTGCTGCGCAATAACGCGGGTGATATTAGCGCGCTACAAACCCGCGCTGGCGATGTCATTTACGGTGATTTTTTTATCGACTGCACCGGCTTTTCCTCACTGTTAATGCAACAGGGTTTGGGCGTGCCGTTTCGCTCTTACGCTCAGCAATTGTTTAACGATAGCGCCGTGGTGATGCCCAGTGCCGCAGCGCAACATTTTCCGGTGGAGACCCGCTCTACCGCATTAACTGCAGGTTGGTGTTGGCATATTCCGCTGATGCACCGCAGCGGAAATGGTTATGTTTATAGCAGTCAATTTATTAGTAAAGATCAAGCGGAAGCAGAATTTCGCGCGCACCTGGGGGTGAGTGATTCGGCGCAGGCATGTCGTCACCTGCAAATGCGCGTAGGGCAATTGGAACAACACTGGGCTTACAACTGCGTTGGCCTGGGATTGTCGCAAGGGTTTATCGAACCGCTGGAAGCCACCGCATTACATTTGGTGCAATTGACGATTGAAGCTTTAATCGATGCGCTCGACCAGCATCAATTCACCTGTGGTGGGCGCGAACAATTTAATCGCACAGTGAATAATCATTTTGAAGGTGTACGCGATTATATTCTCGCGCATTACAAACTCAACACACGTGGGCTGGTCAATGGCGCCGGCGACAGCGCAGGTTATTGGCGCGCGAACCGCGACAATAAACACATGCCTGAATCCTTGTTGCAATTGTTAGATGTGTGGTTTCGCTGCGGTGATCTGGAGGAAGAACTTGCGCAACGAAAAATAAAACCTGCCTTCAATGCCGCATCCTGGCATTGTCTACTGGCAGGCTACGGGGCGTTTCCGCCGCTTGCGCCCAATCAGCCGGGGCAGGGCAAAGGTGATCTTTATCGCGAATGCGAAGTCGCTAATTTTGTTGAGGGCTGCGCGCTGAATTTTCCGCTACATAAAACCTTGTTAGTCAATGACAGGAAATTAACTGAGCCAGGTGTCTAAAACGTGGCAGAGCCATTCGGGATCGTCTATTGGTAAGTCGTGACCCGCATCCGGATGCAACGCTAGTGGCCAATTAAATCGCTGTGCGAGGTCTTTACTTGGGTTGCAATTAACAAAGCGATCACCCGCGCTGGCGATAATCAATCCGCGCACCGT
>NZ_JBRFPI010000339.1:0-5048 GCF_053579595.1 Cellvibrio sp. | reverse complement strand
CACTTGCCTATTCAGTCGATCGTGCAGCACAGCCCGTTATTCTCGAATCGGATTTGGGGCTGCAATTAACCGCTGCTGATTTTACTCAAGGAGTTACGATTGAATCCCAATCGCCAGTTGCTCCCGTCACTGATGAGTACAGCATGCGCGTAGGAAAAAAAAGCAAGATTGCCTACAGCGCCAATGAACAAACCTTTGTTATTAACAATGCGCAGCAACAAAAATTGCAGGTCACCTTCCGTGTTTCCAATGACGGCGTTGCGTTTCGCTATGCAGTGACTGATCCTGTGATTGCGCAAAAACAATTTGTAAAAGAGACCACCAGTTTCCATTTTGCATCAAACACCAAAGCTTGGTTACAACCTATGTCGGTCGCGCAAACCGGTTGGAGCAATACCAACCCTTCTTACGAAGAGCATTATCAAATGGATATTCCGGTTGGCACACCATCCCCGCTGGGTGCGGGTTGGGCATTTCCCGGTTTATTTAATACCAATAATAATTGGGTGTTAGTCTCTGAAACAGGAATGGATGGTAGCTGGCACGCATCGCGGTTATCTCATGAATCTGCTAATGGCGAATACACTGTCGCTCCGCCGCAGGCACCAGAGGTGTTTACCAATGGTGGATTGCTCGCGAGTGGCACAGATAAATTAATTTCCCCCTGGCGCATTCTGGCAATCGGTGATTTGCCAACGATTATTCAGTCCACCCTCGGTACTGATCTGGCAATCCCTGCCATTACTTTAAAAAATGATTTTATAAAACCCGGCCATTCCTCCTGGAGTTGGGCGATTTTAAAAGACGACTTCACTACCTTTGATGTACAGAAAAAATTTATCGATTACGCCGCAGATATGCACTGGGACTACACGTTGATCGATGCTGATTGGGATAAGAAAATCGGTTATGAAAAATTAAAAGAGCTGGTGGATTACGCTGCGCAAAAAAATATCGGAATTTTAGTGTGGTACAACTCCTCTGGCGATTGGAACCAAACGCCCTATAGCCCCAAGAGCGAATTGTTAACCCGCGAACAGCGAGCAGCTGTTTTTACGCGTTTGCGTGATATAGGCGTTAAAGGTTTAAAGATTGATTTTTTTGCCGGCGATGGCCAATCCATGATTGCCTACTACGTGGATATTTTAAAAGACGCCGCTGAATATAATTTGTCGGTGAATTTTCACGGTGCAACTCTGCCGCGCGGCTGGCAGCGCACTTATCCCAATTTAATGACCATGGAATCGATAAAAGGATTTGAATTCACTACTTTCTCACAGGCGGATCAAGACCCGGTTGCCAAACATGTTGCCACGGCGCTGTTTGCACGCAATGTGTTTGACCCAATGGATTTTACCCCTATGGCGTTTGGCGATATTCCCAATATTAAACGTGTAACGGAAAACTCATTTGAATTAGCGGAATCGGTATTGATGATCTCCGGTATCCAACATTTTGCAGAAATTCCCGAAGGTATGACGACCGTTCCTGATTACGTTAAGGATTTTTTGCGCGAATTGCCGCGCGAGTGGGACGATGTGAAATTTATTGACGGCTACCCGGGGAAATATTTGGTGCTGGCGCGCAAGGCGGGCGATGCCTGGTATATCGCCGGTATTAACGCCGAAGCAGAAAGCAAAACACTCACATTGGATTTGAGTTTTGCAGGCGATCAAAAAGGTGTGTTGATTGGCAGCGGTGAAACCAAGCGCAGTTTTGTGCAGCAAGAGATCAATAGCAATACACCAACAACAATTACCCTGCGACCAAGTGCCGGTTTTGTGATGGTATTGAAATAAATTCCTTCCCCTCTCGCTCCCAAGCTCCGCTTGGGAGTGTATATCCCACAAATAAAATTGATGTTGTTTAGATATATGCATTCCCAAGCAGAGCTTGGGAAAGAGACAGAATTAAAAAAAGATGTAACCAGTGAGAGAGCAAATACAACTATGAAAAAATTATTAACCAGCCTGTTGCTGCCAGTTATATTGTTCGGTTGTGCGACCAAAGAGCCAAGTAAAACACCCGATAAAATTACGGTAGATCCCAATACCTTCTCCAATCCCATTTTCCCCAATGGTGCTGACCCCTGGTTGGAATATTTCCGAGGTAATTATTATTTAACCACCACTACCTGGACATCGCAGTTGGTGATGCGCAAATCGCCCACACTCGCTGGTCTGGCTACAGCAACACCCATCCATATTTGGTCAGAAAGCGAATTGGAACGCTGCTGTAATTTTTGGGCATTTGAATTCCATCGCTTGAATACGCCCAAGGGTTATCGCTGGTATGTGATGTACACCTCCGGCATCGCCGAAAATTATGATCGCCAACATTTAAGTGTGATTGAAAGCCAGGGCGATGATCCGCTTGGCCCTTACACGTATAAAGGTTCGCCTATGCCCGATATCTGGAATATCGACGGCAATTATTTTGAACATAATGGCGAATTATATTTACTGTGGTCGCAGTGGGTAAAAGACGAGCAGACCATTTGGATTTCCAAAATGTCTAATCCCTGGACAGTAACGGGTGAGAAGGTAATGATTTCCCGCCCGCAATACGAGTGGGAATATTCTGGGATGAAAGTGAATGAAGGCCCGGAAATTATCAAGCGTAATGGCAAAACATATATGGTGTATTCTGCGAGTTTTTGTAACACGCCGGATTATAAATTGGGGTTGGTTGAATTAACGGGTAATGATCCGCTTAAACCTGAATCCTGGCATAAATTTGATAAGCCCGTATTCAGTAAGGCCAATGGTGTTTATGGCCCCGGCCACAACGGCTTTTTTAAATCGCCTGATGGCAGTGAAGATTGGTTGATCTACCACGGCAACGCCAGCGAGTTGGAAGGTTGCAGTAGTACCCGTTCATTGCGCGCGCAAAAATTTACCTGGAATGATGACGGTACCCCGAATTTTGGCGAGCCAGTTGCAGCTGGAAAACCGGTAGTTTCCCCTGCAGGTGAAAATGGTCCATTGATAACAACAGTGCAGGGCACGCAGGTGCAATTGGTGAGTAACGCCAATCAGCAATGTGTAACGGATGTAAATGGAAAAATCAGCAGTGCTGGTTGCAACAGCACGCAGGCGAGATGGACACTGGATTACACCACCAATGGTAATTACCGTTTAGTGAATACAGCGGGATTATTTTTAGGGCAGGGCGGTGAGCAATGTACTGCCAGCGCATCTGCTGATTTAAATACTGCCCCATGGCACAACCAACTTTGCCAGCAATGGCAATTGGTACCGCACGATAAAGGTTGGTTAACCTTGGTGAATGCTCAATCAAAACAAGAGTTGCAATTTGCCGATTGCAAAGAGCCTTCACCAATTGCTAGCGGAAAAAAATCCGTTGAAGATGTGCCGCAATTTATCGAGAAAAAATCGGCCTGCACACTCTGGCGTGTACAACCCTTGGGTGAAGTGGCCATCACCAGTATCCAAAGTGGTAAAGCAGTTACCTCGGCGGGTGCTGTTGCAAAAGCGGGCAATAATATCGAACAGGATGAGTGGAGTAATAACGCGAACCAACGCTGGTTATTGGTGAATACACAGGATGGTTACTACTACATTCAATCCAGTGTGGATGCCAAGTTGTGCATGGCGATTGCCAATAAATCCATAGTGCCCGGCAGCAATGTCGAACTGGCTGCTTGTGGCGATATTCACACTCATTGGCAAGTGGATTTTTTAAGCGATGGCACTGTAAAACTGGCGAACCGCAAAAGTAATTTAGTGCTGGATTTGGCGCACTGCGGTTTGGCAAACCACACCAATTTTGCACAAGGCCAATGGTTAAATTCCAATTGCCAAAAATTCCAGTTAAAGCCAATTAATTAAAAACCGATTGGTCCTCGCTCCTAGTTTGCAACTCTTCCTCACTCCCAAGCTCTGCTTGGGAGTTCACAACACCGCCTCCCAATTATTAGCCAGCTCACCGCTCATTAATCTTTTCCTGAATTTCCCTTCATTTGACAATTCCTGTTGCTGCATGTATACAAGTGAACAACTAACCCAACTACAATAATTGCTTCGTAATGTCTTCCCATGACATCTACGATAATCGGCAGTTTTTTGCCGGATACTCCTTGGTTTTTCATCAATGATAACGTTTTACCGGAATTTTGCCCTCGGCTCATTAGTGATGGTGATCTTGACTGCATGCTTACTGACTATCGGCCATAAAAAATCACAGTTGGCAACGTCATTATTTCCCGCGCGCGATCAGGGTTTGGTTTGGAAAACATCGGTTGAGCCTGAGCAGCCAAAAGGAAAAACACAATTATCGCTCAGAAATGAAGTCGGTAATATCGAGTACGATTTTGTCCTTGATCCTGAGCAGCGGTTTCCTTATACCCACTATTCTATTTATTTTGTCGATGCGATCCAAACCTCACTGCAGGTCGATCTAACGCGCTTTCAAAGGGTGTCGTTTAACATTATCTGCGACCCAAAAAATGTGCTCCTGTTTACTCTATTCAGTTTTGACGACAAGGTGACCGATCTGAAAAATCTCGTTACCCGCCGTGTATCCTCCACTGCAGTCACCTGCACCCAGAGCTGGGCCAAGGTCAGTATTGCGCTGGATGATCTTGAAACGCCGCAATGGTGGTTAAGTCAATACGGCTTTGACTACAGTGAAAAAGGTTACCGGCTCGATAAATCCATGGGATTCGCCTGGGTTAATTCCTTGCAAAGCCCTGCTAACACCCTCTCCAATGTAAAGCTCACGGATATCCAGTTATCGGGTTACGAGCCGCGCACTATTTATGCGGCCATTGCTGTTTGTGTGTGTTTATGGGTGCTATTTTTTGTGTGGCAATTGCGCCGCTATACGCGGGTGTTGACGCGGGAAATTCGCACGCGGGTGAAGGATGACCAACCGCTAATGGCCTACAAGAAATTATTTATTGAGCCGCAAAAAGATAAAGAAAAGGATGCGCTGCTGCGTTATATGGCGACGGAATATACCAACCATGACTTAAGCCTTGATGCAGCCATTGCATCGCCCAATATTAACCCCAATAAAATTAATGA
>NZ_JBRFPI010000338.1:0-5056 GCF_053579595.1 Cellvibrio sp. | reverse complement strand
TGCTGCGGGGGTTGATGTTATTTGGGACTCGGTACCACCAGAACGCACAAAATCTATGCGTCACGTGCCGGTTGATTTGTTGCGTGATTTGAATAATTACCGCGCATTACTTGTGCGTAAGAATGATGTATTTCATTTTCAATCGGTTGCTTCATTGGATGATTTACGTCAATTTAGGCTGGGTAATGGCAGCAACTGGACTGATACTAAAGTTATGCAGTTTAATGGTTTTAAGGTGGTTACCGCAGTAGATTATGGTTTGCTGGTAAAAATGCTTAGCGCTAAACGTTTTGACTATATTACCCGGGGGTTGCACGAGGTGGGTATGGATTTGCTTATGTTTCCTTCTGCGAATATTGCGGTAGTGCCTGATGTTGTATTGAAATATTCTAACCCCGTGAGTTATGGTTTGTTTGTGCGAAAGACAGATGAAGCCTTGGCTCAGCGATTGGAGTTAGGGCTCGCGCAGGCTCGCGCTGACGGTAGTTTGCAAGCCTTGTTTGATCGGATGAAATTGTTTCAGGCGGGGAAAGAAATATTGCTCAATAACCCGCGCGTTATTGGACTGAATAACAGTGCAATAATGCAGTAGTTAGTTGGTGTCTCTGATAGTGTTTGTTGCTAGAGCTTTGCCAGCGCCTTGATATGCGCAACAGCGCAGCGGCCCAATCCCAATAAATCATAGCCGCCTTCCAGCGTAGATACGATTCCCTTGCACTGCTGTTCCGGTGTTAGCTGTTTACTGTTATCCATTAGCGCACGTAATTTTTGGGTGATCCAGAAATAATCCTGCTCCACCAAACTGATCGACGACATGTCGTCATCAATATAGGCATCAAAACCTGCTGATATTAAAATCAATTGCGGCCTGAATTGTTCCAGTGTTGGAAACCAATGCTCGCTGATTGCCGCGCGAAATCCTTCACTGCGGCAGGTGGGGGGCAGAGGCGTATTAATGATATGCGCGGGTACATCGTCAATATTGGTGTTGGGGTAAAACGGATGTTGAAAACTGGAGCAAAATAAAACGCGCGGGTCATTTAAAAAAATATCTTGCGTACCATTGCCATGGTGTACATCAAAATCGATTATAGCTACACGCTCCAATCCATAGGTTGCCAGTGCATGTGCAGCGGCAACCGCAACATTATTAAAAATGCAAAAGCCCATTGCGCGTGCGCGTTCCGCGTGGTGGCCAGGTGGGCGCACATTGCAAAATACCGCATCGGTTTCTCCTTGCATCACCATATCGACCCCCAAAACCGCTGCGCCAGCAGCATGGCGTGCAGCGCGTAATGTGTGTGGCGATAAATACACATCATCCGCAAAAAAATAAATTCCTTCGCTGGGAATGGCGCGGGTAATCGTGTGCAAGTGTTCAAGTGTGTGCACCCGCAATAATTGTTCATCAGTTGCGGCGGGAGCTTCACGCTGATATAGCAAACCATCAATACCATTGGCCATGAGTTGATTGGTTATCGCATCGATCCGCTCAGGGCATTCAGGGTGGCCAGCAGGCATATGGTGTTGGTGGCAGCTGGGATGACTAATCAAGGTGGCAATCATAGTAGTTAGCTAGTCCTTAACTTTGTGACATAAAAAAGGAACCTTAAGGTTCCTTTTATCTGCTGTATATAAATACCTATTTGTTCTGCTCGCGAGCAATCGCGCGGTAGGCAATATCCTTGCGGTAGAACATGCCTTTCCAGCTAATTTGTTCGGCAAGTTTGTACGCGCGTTGCTGTGCTTCCAACACGGTATTGCCCAATGCCGTTGCGCAGAGTACGCGGCCGCCATTGGTTACAGTGTTGTTATCTTTAGTGCTGGTGCCGGCGTGGAAAATTTTCTCGCCTGCAATTTCGGAGGTAGGTAAACCAGAAATCACATCACCTTTATCGTAAGCATCCGGGTACCCACCGGCCGCGAGTACAACGCCAACTGATGCGCGCGAATCCCAATCGGCAGTGGTTTTATCCAAATCACCTTTCAGTGCAGCTAAACAAAGCGCAACTAAATCGGATTGCAAACGCAGCATAATCGGTTGGGTTTCCGGATCACCAAAACGACAATTGTATTCAATTACTTTTGCATTGCCGGCGGCGTCAATCATCAGGCCAGCATATAAAAATCCGACGTAAGTATTACCTTCCGCCGCCATACCATTTACGGTAGGGTAAATAATGTCTTTCATTACGCGGTCATGCACAGCTTGTGTTACAACGGGGGCAGGAGAGTATGCGCCCATGCCGCCAGTGTTGGGTCCGGTATCGCCATCGCCAACGCGTTTGTGGTCCTGGCTGGTTGCCATCGGCAATACATTTTTACCGTCAACCATCACAATAAAGCTGGCTTCTTCGCCCGCTAAAAATTCTTCAATTACCACGCGACAACCGGCATCACCAAATGCATTGCCGGACAGCATATCGCGTACAGCGTCTTCAGCTTGTTGCAAGGTTTCAGCAACGATTACGCCTTTGCCTGCTGCAAGTCCGTCGGCTTTAATAACAATCGGTGCACCTTTTTCACGCAAATAAGCGAGAGCAGGTTCAACCTCGATAAAGTTTTGGTAATCAGCGGTCGGGATTTTGTGGCGCGCGAGAAAATCTTTGGTAAAGGCTTTGGAGCCTTCCAATTGCGCTGCGCCTTTGCTCGGGCCAAAGCACAATAATTTGCGCGTTTGAAAATAATCCACCACACCGGCAACCAGTGGAACTTCAGGCCCGACGATGGTTAAGCCGACGTTATTATTTTCAGCAAAATTTGCCAGCGCTTCAAAATTTAAAACATCAATTGCGATGTTTTCTAATTTGGGTTCCAGCGCGGTACCGGCATTGCCCGGCGCTACAAATACTGTTTCAACCTGAGTGTTCTGCGCCACTTTCCATGCGAGTGCATGTTCGCGGCCGCCGCTGCCAATAATTAATACATTCATACATCAATCCACAAAATTAAAATCGCAAAGCAAAAACTCCCGCGAAGCGGGAGTTGGCGAAAATTAATGTCTAAAATGGCGCATACCCGTAAACACCATCGCCATGCCGTGTTCATCTGCCGCGGCGATAACTTCAGCGTCACGCATTGAACCGCCGGGTTGGATTACCGCAGCAATGCCCACTTTCGCGGCGTTGTCGATACCATCGCGGAAAGGGAAGAATGCGTCGGAAGCCATGACCGAACCGGCAACTTGCAAACCGGCGTGCTCTGCTTTAATTGCAGCGATACGCGCAGAATTTACGCGGCTCATTTGGCCTGCACCTACACCGATGGTGTGTTTGTTTTTTGCGTAAATAATAGCATTCGATTTTACGAACTTGGCGACTTTCCATGCGAACAACAAGTCTTGAATTTCTGCTGCAGTTGGCGCGCGCTTGGTGACGATTTTCAAATCGCTTTCGGTGATAATGCCGTCATCGCGATCTTGCACCAACAAACCACCGTTGACGCGTTTGTAATCCAGACCTTTGACGCGAACTGTACTCCATTCGCCAGTTGCAAGCAGGCGTACGTTTTGTTTTGCTTTTACGATTTCGATGGCTTCTGCTGAAACGCTCGGCGCAATAATCACTTCTACAAATTGGCGCTCAACAATCGCTTTGGCAGTTTCTGCATCCAATTCGCGGTTGAACGCGATGATGCCGCCGAATGCGGATTCGCTATCGGTAGAGTAAGCCAAGTCGTAGGCGTGTTTAATTGATTCTGCGACAGCAACACCGCAGGGGTTTGCGTGTTTAACGATAACGCATGCAGGTTCGCTAAAGGATTTTACGGTTTCCAATGCGGCGTCGGTATCCGCAACGTTGTTGTAAGACAGCTCTTTACCTTGCAATTGTTTTGCAGAAGCAATGCCCACTTCCTGAGGGTTTTTTTCAACATAGAAAGCGGCTTTTTGATGCGGGTTTTCACCGTAGCGCATTTCTTGTGCTTTGATAAATTGGGTATTGAATGTGCGCGGGAAATCAGCGCTACCGCCTTCCACCATGCGGCCAAAATAATTGGCGATGGCACCGTCGTATGCAGCGGTGTGCTCGTAGGCTTTAATTGCCAAATCGAAACGGGTTTTTAACGAAGTGCAGCCGTTGTTGGTTTGCATTTCAGCGAGAATAGTCGCGTAGTCAGACGCGTTAACCACGATGTTTACATGGGCGTGGTTTTTCGCTGCAGCGCGCACCATGGTCGGGCCGCCGATATCAATATTTTCTACTGCGTCTTCTAATGAGCAATCTTTATTGGCAACGGTTCTTTCAAACGGGTAAAGATTGACTACGACCATATCGATTGCATTAATACCGTGTTGTGTCATCACGCCTTCATCAATACCGCGACGACCTAAAATGCCACCGTGTACTTTCGGGTGCAGGGTTTTTACGCGGCCATCCATCATTTCCGGGAAACCGGTGTAATCAGAAACTTCAATTGCCGGGATCTTGTTGTCGGTCAGTAATTTGAAAGTACCACCGGTTGATAAAATCTCTACGCCTTGGGCGTGCAGGGCTTGGGCAAATTCAACAATGCCAGTTTTATCCGAGACACTGATAAGGGCGCGTTTTACGGCAACAAGATCAGAAGTAGACATACACATTTCCTGTAGATGCAAAAGTTGTAGATGTAAAAGTTGTAGATGTGAAAGTTAAAGCGGTAAACGGACATGCAAAAATCTAAGAATCGCTAAAAAGCAAAAGGGGTGGAAACGAATTGCCACCCCCTTTTTTGTGTGCCATGCGGCGCGGTAAAAATTACAGCAGGCCGTATTGCTTCAATTTTTTACGTAGAGTACCGCGGTTCAAGCCCAATACTTGCGCAGCGCGAGTTTGGTTGTGACGGGTGTACTTCAATACGATCTCAAGCATTGGAGCCTCTACTTCAGCGAGAACCATTTCATACACGTTGCTAACGTCTTGGCCATCGAGGTGTTTGAAGTAGTTTTCTACAGCTTGCTCTACGCAGCCGCGCAGCGATTGAGCTTGGGTTGGTTGTTGTGGGGCAGCTTGTGCTGGGGTTGAGTCAGCAAAGAAAGTTGCGGTATTCATGCGGCTTTTTCCTCTTTCGTAAGCAGCTG
>NZ_JBRFPI010000337.1:0-5130 GCF_053579595.1 Cellvibrio sp. | reverse complement strand
GAGTAAGGAGATGATTTCATTGTCTCGATGATAGAGACAGGATAGAATGGCGCGAAATTCGAGACATGAGGCGTCAATCTCTATCATGAAATCTCTCACCGTTAAGTCCGGACTGCTCTCGGCACTATCAACTCTGGTAAACCGCGAGTTCACCGTACACGATCTCACGGAAGCCTATTTAAACGATCCGGCATGCCTTCATAGCTCCAAAAAGGCGGCTCGCCAGTTCGTTTATCGCAATATGCTGCGCCTTATCGATAATGGGAATCTGACTCGTGTTGTCGTGGAGGGTGGCTGGCCCTTGTATCGGTTAACCCCCCAGTTTTTTACTAAATCATCTAAACCATCAGTACTTACACCTACTGTGTCCACTCCAGAAGCACCACCAATCAAAGCTCCAACCTCAAAAAATAACCCGCGCCAAAACCTGCAAGAACGGTTGAATCAGCATAAATTGGAAATGCTGTCTGCGATGGGTGAAACCGAGGAATATGATGCAATTTGCAGTGAAATGCCCGATTTAAGGGATGATGTGCAGCCCCTTTATAACCAATCACGCGACAAATGCTCCAAGTTGCTTGGACGTGTGAAAGCTCTGGAAAGCCTATTAGCAAGGGAAACAGGTTTAGCGCAATGAAGTTAAGGCGCTGGCAATCCAGATGCGTTGAACAGGCTCTGGTGAAATTCAGGAATGAAGATAATCACTTCCTGTGCCTCGCCACACCCGGTGCTGGCAAGACAGTTATGGCGGCGACATTGACTCAACGACTTCTTCAGTTGCGAATGATCGACCTAGTACTATGCTTTTCCCCCTCCATTATTGTGTCATCCGATTTTCAGCAAGCACTTGAAACCCATATCCATTGCCGGATGGATGGTCGTCTTGGGTCAAAGGGCCAGTCCTTGACATATCAATCGATGCTGAGCTTGGGAGACGCTTTTTGGGCACTATTTCAAACCCATCGCGTTTTGGTAATTTTTGATGAGATCCATCACTGTGCCGGGGACAACCTTGAGAATGCCAATGCATGGGGTCAAACCATCATCCAACATATCCAGGGGCGCGCTACTTATACCATTGCTTTAACCGGCACACCTTGGCGCTCCGACAGAATACCCATCGCCTTATCCAGTTACTGCCAACACAACAAAATCCGCTGTGATTTTATTTATGGAATGGCGCAGGCTATCCAAGAAAATGTGTGTCGGGCACCTAGCATCGTGCTGGTGGACAATGACCGCATCATCGTGAGATGCGGTAATACCACGGAGAGATACTCATCTTTCGCCGAGTTACTCAAACTATCGGATTGCTCCTACCAACAACTAATTGATAACGATGCGCTGATTGTGTATCTGTTAAAACAATCGTCTAAAAAGTTGATGCAAATTCGCAAGCAGCATCAGAATGCGGGTGGCCTTATCGTGGCAGCATCGGTAGATCATGCCTATAAAATTGCGACATTACTGGAGCGCCACTTGGGCCAACGCGCCTGTGTTGCTACATATATGGATAAGGACGCCCACGGAAATATACACACCTTTAGAAACAGCACCCAGCCCTGGATTATTTCTGTAGGGATGGTAAGCGAAGGCACAAACATTCCACGTTTGCGCGTGTGCTGTCACCTGACCCGCGTCAAAACTGAATTGCATTTTCGGCAAGTATTGGGGCGTGTTTTACGAATGGGAGATATTCCCGGTGAAAGTTATTTGTATCTACCGGCTGAACCCAATTTGGTGGAATACGCGAATCGTGTAGCGGAGGAAATACCAGAGTCTGCGACCATACGACGCGAGACCATGCCGAATAGCGACGGTGACAAGCCGGTAGCGATCAAACTACAAGAACCGCAACAATTTGAAGAAATTACGGAAATTATTTTTGAAAATATGCCTGTGGTCGAATCGCAACCTGACACGGACGATCTGCCACCCACTCATATTTCAATGTTGGCACAATCCTATGACACCACCATCAACGTATTTGGTCGGTTTCGCCAGGAGTTGCTGCAATTACATCGACTTTATACGCGCGAATCCAGAAGCCCCTTATAAACACTTGAATCAAGAGATTCATCATTTAGTGATCGACCGCACTCTATCCAAGAACAGTATTGATAATTAAATCAGACTTTTTCATGTAAAAAAATCGTAAACCAATATAATTCTAGTGATTTCGGATAACGATGATTTACGCAGACTAATTCCTAACATTAACATTGAAAATGCTTACATTATTTCCATTTATAATTGCCTGAACCTCCTCGTATTTAAGGACCAATGCAGCATATTTTGACCCTAAAACCTCCAAGTTTTTCTTCAGCGCACCCAGCTCAGCACGAAGCTCTTTATTTTTAATTTGCTCCACCTTAAGTTGTGAAATTTTTTGATCATTTACATCAAGATAAGCCTTTCCTGAAGCGGTTCTTATTTTATCTACCATATCAGGATAATACTTATGAATTGTTGCACGACTCAGCCCCGACTCTTCGGCCACCGATGCGATACTGATACGGCGCCCTTTATCTACGATTTTGGGTCGACCATTTAAAATTCTGATATATGCTTGACGGATAATTTTTCTAGTAACTTCAGATGCGGGTACGGTCATTTTACGCCTCAAACACCTCTAAGGGAGCACCTAACTCAGTCAATACTTTTTTACAACGATCCAATGCGCGATGCGCCAAATCCTTTCCAGCGATACCAATGTCCTCTAATTGGATTAACTCAAGCTGCTGATTGTAAATTGCATTCCACCGAGATAGAAATCTATCATCGATAACGAAATGCCTACAGTCTCCGCATTTCGTATAATCAAATGCTTTACCCCCATCACACCCTCCAAGATCGGCAGTACACCAAGCCACCCCAGTGGCACGCAGATAAATACTCTCTGACACATTTTGGACCATTTCCGAGTGATTTTTATAATATCTAATTGATTCACCTTTACTACGAAATACCTTTATAGTTTGCGCCATACCACCAGAAAGTGGAGTATCTGGATCTAACCAATGACGTATTTTCTTATATTTCTCATCGCAAGCAGCGACATAAATTTCACCAAAAAGCTCTTTATCTTGCAGCTCATTTTCAGCATACATCGCAGTCATATCAATAGACCAATGTTTAAAATGATCTCTAAGATAACGTAGATCACCTAAAGCATTTTTCACAACATATACAGCGAATGTCCGCCTGCACTGATGGGTAGAAAAATTCCACTGCACACCACAATGCAAAACAAATTTTTTTAGCTCCGCCTGAAATGTTGGAAAATTTAGAGGCCTTATAGATATTTTTTTGTTTAAAGGTTTCAATAGAAATAGTTTGTTTTTATTTTGAAAATTTTTTGATGCCTTCAACGGTGAAATATCGACTCGGCTAGACATCACATTTTCCGACAACATATTCCTTAATGGCTTGGAAATTTTTTCCAACACAATAACCGCCTGATGACAAATCGCTGGACATAGCCACTCGGTAGCTCCTACTCCAGTCTTGGTAGACACACCTCTAATCCAACAGTATTTAGCTCCATCCTCATCCGTAGTGCTGAAACAACAACCAACTTCCAAGCTCAATATCTCATGAGCCCGAATGCCGGTCGTAATTAAAATTATTAAAGCACAAGCCGATCGTAAGTGAAAAATCTCTTCATTTAAGCCTTTGGCCCCACCATGATAACCACATAAACTTAACAAATGGTCAATGATTTCCTGACTATATTTTTTCTCAACCCACCAGGACAATCGATTCATATTTAATAAAATATCATCTGAATTTGATAAAAGTGAAGTTGATTTTTTCATTAGCACCCGAAGATGCTCATCAGGAATTATTAGGGTTTTCCCTCCTGGAACAGGGGGTGGCCCAGCGAGCTGCCCCGTAGTGGCATCTGGCCAAGGGTGACTGAAAGCGTATCTACTATTTAAAAGAAGTTCGTATAGTGCCTCTACCGCAATCAATCTTTGAGATACTGAAACCGGGGTGTTGCGCTCTGCTTTCAAACCAGGTTGCATTCTAGAGTGCTCTGCGTACTGAACCCCAACAAATGCGGATACCTCACTTAATTCAAGTATATTTTTTTCTGCTAGATAGTTAAGAAATACCGCACAGTGACGAAACACCTTAATCAAGCTGGTTCCTCTTGGCCGCTTATAACCCGGCCGCCCTAGATAGTAGTAGCGCATCATAGCCAGCTTCAAAGCGGGAATGAATTTTTTATTTTTTATGATATTGAAATCTATTTTTCTATTACATTCAGCAATCGATGATGGGAAAAGTACATCAGGGAAAAACCATACATCATCACCATAACAACTTAATGTAACGTACATTCCATCGATGGTTCGCTGGGAGGTAATTATACTTTCCAGAGGAACTTCCTCGTTTTTGTCAAACCATAAACGCGTATACATATGGCTGACATCGACTTGATTAGACTCTATCATAATTAGCTATCCTCCAACTCTAGAAGATCGATGTTTCTCCAGTAGGGATGCGGAGAATCGTGAGCATACTTACGTATTTCAGAAATTTTTTTGCTGGAGAATTTCGGTGCTATTTCATTATCAATGATCTTAACTATATTTGCATAATAGCGCCCCCATCGTTTTGCGCCCACAATAGATCTCTGTTTGATTAGCAACCAATATAAACTGAATATCCGGTACAAGTCATTTTCAGTCACCACAAAACTTTTACACTGAAAGCAAGATAAAAATGACGTGCAATAATTCCCATTTTTAGGAGCCCGATGACCATATCTAGGATCCTCACACTGAGCAATTGGTGTACGCTCAGTGCCATCGCTTCCCTCGTCGCCCAGCAATTCCTTTACTCGAATCTCACCTAGAAGATTAAAGTTTCTTTCCGCTTCAGGAGGCGCCTCCAGATAATGATCATTTGAAACCTTTATGCTATGCCCACCCATAGCAGCTGTTAAGATCGCATCCTGCCCTGATAGAGACCATATTCTATTAATAAAGGTTTTTCTCAATTTACCGATATTAACAACCAGATATTTTCCCTCAGCGTCTATTAAATTACACCTTTCAATGACCTCTGTGGTCAAACGCTCCAGCGTAGATGAGGAGATAAATATAGCCTTGCTGCTGGACC
>NZ_JBRFPI010000336.1:0-5142 GCF_053579595.1 Cellvibrio sp. | reverse complement strand
TAGCCCAGTTTGGAACTCCCCTTTATTTGTAATCTAGTATGGTCTTGGCCGGCATCGTTTTGGTGTCGGCTTTTTTTATTGTCTATTGTTTATGTTTTAATTTTTGTGGTGAATATTGGCGATGAAAAAACATTTGCTTATGACGGCCTGTGTGATGAGTTTGATGGGGGCTGTGGTACAGGCGCAATCTTGTTTGGATGCTGAAAAGTTGGTGAAACTGGATGCCGAATATGAAAATGCACTGCGCAAAGGCGATGTGCAATTTTTGGATAAATTGCTCGCGCCGGAGTTTCAATGGGTGCACAACCTCGCCAGCTTAAAAGAGACCAAAGCGCAATTGTTGCTAAGGGTGCAACAACCGGAAGAGCAACCCAAAGCGCGCCGCGCGCATGACCTTAGCTTGCAGCGATTGGATAAAACGGCCGTTTTGCAGGGGTTGAGCAGCGTGGAGAAATGGAATCCGGATGGTAAAACTTTCCGTACATCGCGCTACCAGTTCATGCGTACTTATGTGGAACATAAAAGGGAGTGCAAATTGCTGGCGGTGCAGACCATGAAAGTCTGGTCGAGCGAAGCGGATTAATGGTTGTGGATGCTATTCCCTGCTGCGCAATGCAGCAGGGATGGAACACATGAAAATAAAATCTATTGCGGATATTTCCTGGCCCAGTCCACATATTTTTTTAATATCTGATTGGGTGAAGTGGTGTACCAGGCGTAGCCGAGGCGGCGCTCTTCCGACACTTTTTCCAATGTGTAATACACGGAATCATCGCGATCGCCGAAGAGCGGTTTGTTGGTTCCTATCTCATAAAAACGCGCCCAGAGTGGCGGTGCATTTTTATCATCCTTTAATTGTGCATCACCGCGTGTCCAGGTTTTACCAAGTATTTTATTCTGCTCATACCAAGCCGCCGCCGCGTGTACGGATTTAATTATCCCGGCGCTGGGTTTTTCCAGCTCCATCAAAAAATCGAGCATCCACACGCTTTCCGAACTGGTGAGCGAAATCATTTCGTAGGCACGTGCTTTTGCAGGTTTTAGAGTTTTGGCATCGTGCTGCGCGCCCCAGATGGCCAGTGTGCCATTGGCAATCACTTGGGTTTTTAGTACACAATCGAGCGCGCGTTTGAGGCTCGCTTGCGCTGCCTGTTGTTGTTTCTGGTTGACAAACGCAAAAGCGTTTTTGGCCTGGGTGACATCGTGCAGCAACGCCATTAAATCGCGCATCAACGCATCGTTGTAAGTGATGTGATCGTGATACTCACCCACCAGTGGATAATTTTGCGGCCAACCGCCATTGGGATACTGCGCAGTGAGAATAAAATCCAACCCCTTGTTGAATGCATTTGCATAACGCGCATCGCCGGTCGCTTTATAGGCTTGCGCCAGTAGCTGGAGTTGGGTGCTGGTGGCTCCGTTATCGAATGTGGGGATATAACCTTTCTCAACACCAAATGCCTGACCTGGTTGGCGCGGCGCCTTGCTCATATCGGTGCGTTTCGACCACCCACCTGAAGGGGTTTGGAAGGAAAGAATTACGTCCATTACGCGCTTGCCTTCATTGCTCTTAAACCAGTCGGGCGCCTGTTTTACATCAAACCCGAATTCTTTGGTGTACTCCGGCAGGCTTGGCTTTTTTTGGCCGAGTTTTTTTAATTCTGCATCGAGAAAATCTTCATCCGTCTGGCGCAGTTTTTTTGAAGCGGCGAGATACGTTTTCCATGCGGTCTCGTCGCCGGTGGTTTGCTGTGTTTGCGCCGCTGCTTCAGTTACTGGCGTGTCTGCCTGTATCGGTGCAATAAAACTACAGCCCAGTAATGCAATAAATAAAGATGATTTGGTGAGCATAACTCTTACCTGTTTATATCGGTTCATAAAAGTTGTCGGTTCATAAGGGTTGTCGGTCGATGATTGAGTCGCTTTGTCATTGTTGTGCGACGAATGTCCGATTTTTTTGCCGATTAGATAAGAGTCTAGCAACAGGGCAAATAGTTGCCCTGCGTTTCTATTTTTTAGGATGGAACAAGTTTAATAGAGGGTAATTAATCTTTAGATAAAAATGTTGTCATCGCTGGGGAAGATTCCAGCTTTCACATCGGCAACATATTTTTGCATGGCACCGGGAATGTCGTTTGCTTCCAATAAAAAGTTCTTGGAAAATTTCGGCGGTTGCTCGGTTAGGCCAAGAATATCGTTGATCACCAACACTTGCGCATCCGTATCGCGGCCTGCACCTATACCAATGGTCGGGATCGCAATTTCGCGCGTAATGCGTGCGCCCAATGCGGCGGGCACACACTCCAGCACTAATAAATCGGCGCCGGCGTCGGCGAGTAATTTGGCATCGGCGAGCATTTTTTCTGCGCTTGCTTCATCGCGCCCCTGCACGCGGAATCCGCCAAATTTATTCACTGATTGCGGTGTTAAACCCAAATGGGCACACACGGGTACGCCGCGTTCGGCGAGCATGTGCACTGTCTCTGCCAGCCAGGCGCCGCCTTCGAGTTTTACCATCTGCGCACCGGCTTGCATGATGCGCGTGCAATTGCGCATGGCTTCGTCCGGGGTGGCGTAAGTCATAAAGGGCAGGTCGCCGATAATCAGCGATTTTTTG
Organism: Cellvibrio sp.; assembly: GCF_053579595.1. NCBI lineage: Bacteria > Pseudomonadati > Pseudomonadota > Gammaproteobacteria > Cellvibrionales > Cellvibrionaceae > Cellvibrio > Cellvibrio sp. The sequence continues at coordinate 2,525 of NZ_JBRFPI010000336.1, read as the reverse complement.
TTGCCGCGTGCAACAGCTTCGACGTGATATATCATCTGCTCCATAGTGACTGGGATGGTGCTGTCGTAACCCAATACCGTCATGCCGAGCGAATCGCCCACCAATACCACTTCTACGCCGCAACGCTGTGCCATGGCGGCCATATGCGCGTCATAGAGGGAGATCACCACAAATTTTTCGCCAGTGGTTTTTAATTTGTGAAGCGTGTTGATAGTGACATTTTTAGTGAGCGCGGTGTTCGCCGTAGAGGTGCTATTGATTGTTGAATAGGGCATGGCAATTCTCGCTACAAAAATAAAAATCAGTGGTGATGTTGCATTAAAGCGCAGGCACAGGGTTGTAATAGTGGCGGCCGCTTTTGATGGTGAGGATATATTCCACCAGCTGCTTAAAGTGCTCGCGGTTTTTGGCCAGATTTAAATCTTTGGCATTCACTATGAGGAGTGGTGCGGGGTCATAGAAGTGGAAAAATTCAGTATAGGCGTGGTTGAGCGCTTTTAAATAATCGACCGTAATATGTTGCTCTGCACTGATGCCGCGTTGGCGGATGCGGTCGAGCAACACGTCGAGTGGCGCCTGCAAATAAATCACCAAATCCGGGCGCGGCGCATTGATCACCAACTTGTCGTAAACCTGGCGATAGATATTCAGTTCATCGTCATCGAGGGTGGTGCGCGCAAAGAGTTGATCTTTCTCGATTAAAAAATCCGCCACTCGCACTGGCTCAAAAATATCGTCCTGGCGCAAACTTTGTAATTGGTTGGCGCGCTGGAATAAAAAGAATAGTTGGGTGGGGAGTGCAGTGGATTTTGGATCGCGATAAAAACGCTCCAAAAAAGGATTCTCTTCCGGCTGCTCCAGCAACATATCGTAATTAAACAATTGCGCGATATTGCGTGCGAGTGTGGTTTTGCCCACGCCGATACAGCCTTCCACGGTGATATAGCGCGGCAATTTGACGTTGGTTAAATCCAGTCCAAGCTCTTCAAACACAGGGTTCACGGCAACTCCTTGAAACAGATTCGTTAAGCGGGCGATGACAGGCGCAGCAGTCCGTCTGCCGGGCAGCGGCTGAGCAAGTCCGCGAGCGGGGTGCCATCGGGCAAATGCAAATTAGGGGTGATATCCGCAAGCGGATAAAGGACAAAGCTGCGCTGAGTGAGATAGGGGTGAGGCACGGTAAGGCGCTCCTCCTCAATGATCTGGTCGCTGTAGAGCAGCAAATCCAGATCCAGGGTGCGTGGCCCCCAATGTTGGATGCGCACCCGTTGGTGGGCTTGTTCGATGGCTTGTAGTGCATCCAGCAGCGCGAGCGGGGCGAGCTGGGTGTCGAGCAGGGCAGCGGCGTTGATGTAATCCGGTTGCTCGGGGCCAACGGCACGGCTGGAGTAGAGCGCCGAGCGCGCCAGCAGCGACGTCAGCGGCAGCTCCGCCAATTCAATAAAGGCGCCTGTTACCTGCGCGAGCGGATCTTCCAGATTGCTACCCAGACCTATATAGGCCAGCGCCATGGATTATTCATTCCCGCCGGGGGTGGCATCGGTTTTGGGTTTGCGCGGGCCGCGGCGACGGCGCGGTTTGCCGGCTGCCTTGGCGCCACCTTGTTTGCCGATATCTTTAACCATCTGCTCACGCTCTTCATCGTTCGCAGTTTGGTAATTGGTCCACCAAACGCCTAAGCCATCGAGCGTTTCGCCTGCCGCTTCGCGCATCAATAAAAAGTCATAGGCGGCGCGGAAGCGCGGGTGATCGAGCGTACGCAGGGCGCGCATGCCCAAACGGCTGGGCAGGCGTTGCTGCAGGTCCCAAATTTCGCGCATCGGTATCAGGAAACGCTTGGGTACTGCGGTGCGCGTTAACTGTTGGTTGATAACATTCTGTGCGGCTTGAGCCCAGGCCTGGGTTGGCGTCATCTGCCCACTGAGTAGTTTGAACTGCTGCTGCAGTGCAGGCCAGAGCAGGGCGGCGTAGATAAACGCAGGGGTGACGGTTTTGTCACTGCGGATGCGCTTATCAGTATTGATCATGCATTGTTCGATCAGGTTGGCACCAACCTCATCGCCCGCTTTGAGCGCTTTGTCAGTGCCGGGGAAAAGGTGTGCCAGTAAGTCGTACTCGCGCATCAGATTGAATGTTGCTGTTGCCGATCCGCCTAAGAACAATTTGAGGACTTCTTCAAACAGGCGCGCATCGGATACGTTTAACAGTAAGCCGCTCAGTTCGCGGATAGGCTTGGCGGTTTTAGGCTCCAGATTAAAGCCGAGCTTGGCCGCAAAGCGCAATGCACGCAGTATGCGCACTGGATCTTCTTTGTAGCGCGTCGCCGGGTCGCCAATGATGCGCAGGGTGCGCTGCTTGAGGTCTTCCATGCCATTGCAGTAGTCGATGACGGAGAAGTCCTTGAGCGTGTAGTAGAGGGCGTTGACACTGAAGTCGCGGCGCATGACATCGCTTTCGAGGGTGCCGTAGACCTTGTCCCGCAGCAACTTGCCCTCTTCACTCCCCACCCTGGATGATTCTTCGTC
>NZ_JBRFPI010000335.1:0-5174 GCF_053579595.1 Cellvibrio sp. | reverse complement strand
AATTTACTGTAACAATACAATTTATCGAACTGCCCGCCAACCGCACATATTAAACTTCTCTTTCAACTAAACCAGAGGCGAGCTGGAAAGACTAAAATGCGTTTTATAAAACGTTTGATAAAATTTTTAACCAATTTTGTAATGTGCGATTCAATTGTCTTAACGTTTCTGTGGTATCCATTCATATGAGAAAGCTTGTCGTCATCGCATGAAGCTTTTGCACTATACGTTTGATGCTCTTTTCGCGGTCGCGTAGAAATGGTAGCAATCTTCAGCCCTCGCTTTTAGTGAAGATTGCTCGGCGTTCACTCACGTTACGGCCTGCACACTCGCGCTGCAACCTTATTTTGTGGCACGCTTCACCGGAGGCTTCAACTATTTCGTTACCTCCATAGTTGCTCCAGTTGCTTTCAACTTGGGCGATAGCCGAGTGACATTTCACCCACGGGAAAGCGCCGCCTCTTCAAGGAGCACGCCAAAAACGTTTAATTTTGCTCTAACCCCAATTTTTTAAGACAAGGATAATTTTGAATGACAGAGCAAGGCTCACAAGCGCGGGGCTCATAAGCCAAATCCAACCAACCAATTGGTTGACCTATGAAAGCTCCATGTAGTCTTTTCTTGCCCCCTCGTAACCACCTTGCAAAATATCGCGTTCATCGCTGCTTTCGTCATCACTGGTAACAACACCATCATCCTCTTCCTGGAAAGGTTCGGATGCATGAACCGCTGGGTCCGTCTTTTCTTGATAATTGTGAATAGTTGTTGATTTGCCAACCTGGGTATCAATCCGTTTCAACAAATTAGTACCTTTTTTTCGATGATCCTTTGCCGCCGCGCCCTTTTCCGCTGTATCCGGCCAATCCACGCTGTAATAGATGGGTACATCCTGACCAAATATACTCGTGTCACTCAATTTATTGGCACCACGACAATTCTGGTTGTCAGGCCCGCAAGCTTCCCTTTCGGTGTATACCCAATCCACGGAGATTACATGCTGCGCCTGCAGCAATTTAATAACATCTTTTATCGCGCCCTCGGAATGTGTCGTTCCATCCTGGCTGCCGCGCGTGATGTAAACGGTCATTATCTTGCCGTTAACTTTATGGGTCAGTGTGACTTTGGCTGTTGCGTAATTGTATCCGCTGTATTTGCCTTTCACATGCCTCTCCTGGCGCTCGCTGCGCGCAAATCGCGCTTTTGTACTGCCATACCTCACGCGGATTTGGCGGGGCTTATCCAGCCTGTAGGTCTTGCCTGTGCTCGATCCTATTTTACGGCTCTTCAAACCGACCTGATTCTCCAGTCTGGTAAAGTAACGCCGTTGCCCTATGCTGAGTTTTGCAAGATCGACATCTTTTTTCAGCTTTGCGTTTTCGCCTGTTATTTTGTTGTAATACGTCAGTGCATCCTCCAATTTAAGCTGGATTGTATCTTTACGCTGAACCATAGGTTTCGACAACTGCCAGGTCCGTGGCACCAGTTTTTTTTGCACGACGATATCCGCTTGCGTTGGCGCGGTGGTTGCACCAGTCAATTCTTTTGAAGCTTGCAGGCGAGAATTCGTATGCGCTGCCATCATGGCCTGCATGGATTTAAGCTGCCCCGTAGGCTGTCCATCGCTAGCTATAGATTGCAAGCGCACGTGTGAATGGGTAACTGGCCTATTGTCTTCAAACAGGAACTTGGTTGCGTCATGCCGAAGTTGCGCCGGATCTGCTTGTTGGTTTGAGTGTTGGGGGGGCACGTGGGATTGCATCGCGATACTTCACCTCGCCAAATAAAAGAATCTCTATTTACCTGAGCAATTTTGCTTTTCACGGCACTTGGCCAAACATCAATCGCCGGAGCCATCTAAGTTTGACTGCCACTAACAATGGGGGGGGTTACACCGCCTTATCACGGCGCACGCCAATAGCGGATGTTTAATTTTGCTCTGACCCCAATTGTTACTGACCCCAATTGTTAATAACTACACCAGACAACAAATAACATAATTTTTTCATTCTGACACTGCACAGCTGAGGCGCTTATTATGAAAGTTAATTTACACAACTCACTTAACTAGGCCAGCTGGGCTAAACCTGTACAGGAATATTGATCGTGAACAGCAAGAACGCGAGCCACGTCGGGATGCTCAAAATCTTTACCGAATACAGAGACAAGCTTTACTGTGCTGACAGACTTGGATGCAGCCTCGTAATGTTGCACCCAGTTTGCAAAATCATTGATTTCTGACTGCTCTTTGCGTGGAAATCGGGAGGCGGGTCTATCAATTTTGATTCCCCATGGTTTTGGCGTTAAGCGCGCACGGAAACAGGATTGTGCTTCGCACAATCTGACATAAAGTGGGCCGGCACCCAAGGCTGAAAAAATAGCTTTTGCGGGAGCCGAATAATTTTCAAAAACCTGATTAGTTACCACAACCCTTAAACCAGCACAGGTTTCATATACCTTTATTGTGTACATGGGATTTTGTTTTTGGTATTGCTCAACTTTTGAAATATAAAAGGCTTTGTCCTTTTTTGTTTTGCCAAACACCTGGAACAGTTTTGTTAGCAACCCAGGTTCTACAATATCAATATCACCGAACAGTACCGATTCGGTATTGAGAACAATGGCGCCGTAACTATTTCGGGTAAGCACCGCCAGAACACGGCCATCTGCATTGGTGATTTCATCCAATACCTCTTCCCGAATATAACCGTTCCAATATTCGTACTCCCGAAGAGCATCTACTCCGCGGCTTATCAGCTGCCCAAGTCTCGTTGCGCGCTCTAGCGCATTAATACCCGCTTGTGCCTGAGTCTCATTCGATGCGCCCCAAGCCGACAGCTTATTTATTCCAAATATCGCTTCGTCAACTACAACGGAAACTTCAGACCAATATTTCGCAAACTTCATACTGCCTCACTACGGATTAGTGTATTTATAAAAAGCTAAAAACTAACTATTCAACAGCAATATGTCTTGTAAAAACTTTTTTACAAGACATATTTTCTAACCCGATTTAGCTTGTTGTTGTTCAAAGCTAATCACTATAAATTCTGCAGGACGAACGACCGCCACCATGATCGACACACGCATAAAACCATTTAACAGATCATCTGCAGTCATGGTTGAACCCAAACCAACATCAACTTGAAACGCATCAGCCGCAGAGGCGCCTTGTAAGCCACCATCTTTCCACACGCCAGTCAAAAAGCTGCCAATCATGCTTTTCACTGCGCTCCAGGTATTGGCATCATTGGGTTCAAACACATAAGCGCGCGCGGCCAACTTTACCGATTGCTCAATAAACGTCATAGTTCTGCGCACAGAAATATAACGCCAATCCTGACTGTTTCCATCGAGTGTTCTTGCCCCCCAAACTAAAATTCCCTGGCCATTAAAAAAGCGGATCGCATTTATTGATTTGCCCGAAATAGCATCAACATTCAAATTTGCTTGCTGTGAATCGGATAAACGAATCGGCAATGCTGCCGCGCCCACTATGCTAGTGTTAGCCGGTGCATTCCATACCCCACTCATATTGTCGTTAAGGGTATAGACACCAGCCATTGCGCCACTGGAAGGTAAAATGTTGGCGTTGCTCAACACGTGATTAACAATTTGGCTGTAAGTTTGGCTGGAGGCAAGCAATGCAGCCTGTAACTGGCTATTGGACATTGGATTAGGTGGCGGAGCCTGAATCATTGCGAGAATTTGCGCTGCAACCGGGTTGGGTGCACTCGGTGGATTCAACAAGGGTTCAAGCTGTTTAGTATCCCCGCCAAATAAATTGGTAAAGTCAATGTCGCTTGGCTGCATAACAGTTGTGCAGATAAACGGATAATAACTCACACCATAACTCAAGCCGGAATTACCCGTGTTGTTACGAAATGCTTGAATGTCATTGGTATACAAAATAGGGTCAGGACAAGCTCCGCCAATCACATCAAATATGCACACTGCTGTTTGCATAGTTTGCGCTTGTAACAACATGCTTTGCATCAAGGTGCCATTGTCAGCAATCGATAATAACGTTGCCTCCGGGCAGATATACATTGTCGGCTCGGGCTCATTTTGCAGAAGTGCCAAACCCGTTTGTAAGTCAGTTAATGTAACGTTGGGGTTAACCACCTGCACAGCCGGATCAGCCAATGGTTTTTTATTGGCAGGGCCATAACAACCCACCGAAACTATGTACGCAGCACCGCCTCCGTTTTGATAAAACAAACGCACACTGTTGTACAAATAATAAATAGTACTGGGATCCGGCAGAATAGAATAATAAGTGTCGGCCAACATCATGTAATCCCCTCTGGTTGGCATAGCTTGTTGAGCAATCAGATAATATTCAGGATTATATTGTTTAGCTGCATCCGCTGGAGGTGGGGGATTATCCAGCATAAAAATTGCCTGGAATTCCGCAAACGAATTTATTTTTTGCGGTTTATTGTGGTAAGACTCGCCCTGAAATTCTGCTTTCGGTGTATAGCCAATAAACGCCGGGATGGCGGTAGCTACGGGGACAACAGAACTAGGAAAACCATTAACTTCATCAATATAAACTCCGGGAGTTGAAAGAGTTGCCATATATATCACCCTAATTTCCTGATTTGGTAATGTTAACTGGACTTTATTTCATCACCGCAAAGTTCGATGGCAAGCCCAGGGTTCGCACTTACCGTAGGTTGCTGGTGAGGAACGAACCGCAACATGACACTGCTTCCGATTGCGGATTAAAAGTATCCGCGCGCGAGTTGCAGTAATTGTTATGCTTTATTTAGCCTTAAAATTCAAAACCTCAAAATGCCAACCTTGATCAGTAAATTCAGTTTTAGGCTCTACTGAATAGTAGGATATGAATTTATATTCAGGGTTTAATTTGATTTCAGATTGGAACACGCCTTCACGCTCTTGCTTTTGTACGGATGAAATTAGTTCTAGAATTCTATGCCCTTCACATTTGCTTTTTTTCCAAGGCTGCTTTTTGCCATATACACTTTGAGCGCGCGCAGTGCAAGTGCCTTTACGAACAGTTATTTTTTCAATCGTGTAGCCGAAAACGCCACCATGTCGGAGTGTATAGCTATAGGATTTTGGTTCATTTAAAAGCCAGCTACTTTTTAGGTCGGCAAGCTGATCTTCGGAATATTCAGAAGACCAACTAAAAGAACTAAACAGTAATA
>NZ_JBRFPI010000334.1:0-5177 GCF_053579595.1 Cellvibrio sp. | reverse complement strand
CGGGTCGCCGCTATTGTTGATCACCCGTTGGATGCCGCCATCGTTGGTCAGGTTCACCGTCACCATGTGTTCGAATTTCACATTGGGTGATGTAGGTGTTTCTATCGCACGCGAGAGGAACACGTTCGGGCGCAAGAACACCGCATAGATTCCCATCCCGCGTGCGTCATGTTGCGTCACTGAATCGGCGACTTTGTATGACGCCCAACCATTCACACCTGTACCGCTGCGCCATTGATCTTGTGCGGGTGGATCGTAAGGAATTTCGGATTGGTAGAAATAGGTCTTGCCGTTGTTGCCGTTCCAGAGCACTTGATACTCCTGGTAATGCTCGACGAATAAACCGTAGGCAGACACGTTATTGCCGTTCACAACCAGGCCGTTGGCGGCGGTATTCAAGTCCCAGGCGACACCGTCACCATGGTCGGCGCGCCACAGCCAGGTGTGGTCGATAATCACATCGTTACTGTTTACCAACAGGCTCACGTTCGCACGGCCAACGCCATTGCCACCCACGCGCACAAAAATATCGTGCAATACCGTCGGGTTCGAGGCGTGGCTGGCATTGCTGCCATTTTCACCGACGCGGATCAGCACCGGTGAATTGAGCGCATGGGCATCAACCATCAAGTGGGAGAGGGTTACGCCATCGACATCGGCCACTTCCACTACGCTGTTACCATTGGTCGGGGTCAGGGTCGCATAGCCCATACCCAGCACAACAGTATTGGCGCGGTTGATTTTGATCGATTCCGCCAGTGGATAAATGCCGGGAGTGAGCAGCAGGTTTTTGCCTTGGTTGAGTGCGGCGTTGATGGTGGTGGCGTTATCGACACCCGCGCGCGCCACGTAGAACTGGCTGATCGGCAGCGAGGTGCCGGCCGATTGGCCATTCGCCCAGGACAAGCCTTTGCTGTTGGTGCGCAGCGCTGGCACAAACACCTCATAGTTGCTGCCGTTCAGGTAGAGGAATGGCTTCTCGCGTATGACGGGAGTGCTATCGATAAAGGTGTTGGCCGAGGCTGGCCAGGTACCGCCCGGCAGGTTGTTGGCGATCCCCAAAAACACCATATTCCACAAGCTGCCGGTACAACTGCCCCACTGGCTGTTGCGCGATACCCACTGCTGTTGCGAGCCGGTGCCTACGTCGTAATCCACTTTGGAATCCGCCAGCCAGCCGCCACTCGCCCAACCGCCGTAGTAGTGCAGGATCAGGTTGTTGTTGCGCACATGCATACGGCGCATAGGAGCCGCTTGCGAGACCGACCAGAGCATGCCTCCGCCGGGTGGGGTGACCGAGAAGTTCTCGATGCCGCGCCAGAAGTTTTGCGTGGAGTTGTTATTAGGTAGGACGGGATAGGAGACCACTTGCCCGACGATATGCACATCATCCGGCATCGCCCCCAAGCCGATCACATGGGTAAAGAAGCCGACCGGAATCTCCAGGTTGTAAGTGCCCGGTTTGAACATAATCACATCGCGCGGGGTGCCGAATTGGTTATCGCGCTGACGCTCGTAGATCTCGTTGATTTTGGCTTGCATCTGCGCCTGTGGCATGGCCGGGTCGAAAATCGTCACGTTGCTGCCGAAGTTGATAGCGTTGCTTTCGCTCTCGGTGGATACCGGAAAGGCCGCACTCGCCGCAGAAGCGCCGACGCGGTTGATCGCCACAACGGTAAACGAGTAAACCGTGTTGGGCGTGAGGCCGGTAATTACCGCATTAGTTGCCGTGGGTGATGCCACCAGTACGCCGTTTTGGTAGACGCGGTAGCCGGTCGCATTGCAGGGTGGAACCGAGGTGAAAGGCGCCGTCCAGGACAGGGTCAAGGCCGTGGTAGTCACGCCGCTCGCATTCAAACCGGTGGGTGCATTGAGCACACTCCCACATTGATCCGTCGATGATACTGATGAGGACGAAAGTGACGAGGAGCGTGAAGAGGGTGTCACGGAAGATGACGTTGCCGGTACCGATGATGACGTCGCTGGCGCTGAGGACGATGTTGTCGCAATCGATGAGGATTTGCTTGACGGTGCGACTGAGCTTGAAGGCCCGACTGACGACGGCGCCGAGGATGAACCTGTGCCACCGCTACGGCTGCCGTATACATCAAACTCCCACAGTGAATAGCCGTAACCCGTGCCGCGCGCCACACCATTCATACGCACATAGCGGCCGGTAGCGCTGAGGTTGATTTCATCGATTCCACCGTCGCCGCTAGGGGTGGAGTAAATCGTTGACCAGGTAGTAGCGTTGTCTGACACCTGGATCTGGTACGACTTGCCATAGGCCGCCTCCCAATTGAGCGCGACTTTGCTGATAGTCGCGCTGCTACCCAAATCGAGGCTGATCCATTCGGCGTCGTTAAAATTGCTGCCCCAGCGGGTGCCAGTATTGCCATCCACTGCGCTTGCCGCAGTAAAGCCGCCCTCTTGCGACGATGCCGTTACCGGTGCATTGCGCGAGAGCATGCTCGCCGTTTGGCCAAATTGGCCGTACACCTGCATCTCCCACAGCGAATAACCGTAGCCATTTGCACGCGCGCTGCCGTACATGCGTACATAGCGGCCGCTGCCACTCAGCGCGATGTCATCGATACCGCCGTCGCTGTTGGTAGTGGAGTAGATATTTGTCCAGCTGGTGCCGTTGTTCGATATCTGAATCTGGTAGGCCTTGCCGTAAGCTGCCTCCCAATTTAAGAGCACGCGGTTGATGGTCGCCACTGCGCCCAAATCAACGGTAATCCATTGTGGATCGGCAAACACACTGCCCCAGCGGGTGCCGGTGTTGCCATCAACCGCCATAGATGCCGCCAGCGCAGCACCTTCCTGCGTTGATGCTGTGACTGGTTTGCCTTGGGATAACAGAGTCTGTGCCGACGCTGTTGGGGAAAATACACTCGCAGCCAAAGGCACTAAAATTGCCCCCAGCCGCACTAACTGCCGCTTTAACATGGTGGATACTCCAGAGTTATTTTTATTTAATGGAACGGTTTAACTGCACAATGGAACGGCACATCGCCGACGGCAATGCAGTGCATAAGCGATGTGGTGCTGGCATTCTAGGGCGCTGGGTAAAACTGTCGTCCGGTCGGCAACATCGAACGAAAATCTGTGTGTTCGGCTAATTCACAACAACACTACCTGTTAAAAATCATTGCCAATCAATTGCTTAAGCGCAGTTGAAAAAACGCGCGCGCGAAGGGGAAAACATTTTTTCTGCATTATTGCGGGAGCATTGGGTGCCATAGGTTCGCGTGCGCAATGATTAATCGGGTTTGCGCAAACCTGTTGCAGGTGCAACGCACAAAAGTGGGAAGTATTTTTGCGGAACTGGCGCACAGAAAAAATGCGCATGAAATTCGCGCTGGATGAACCACAAAGTGAAACAGAGCGTTTATGATGCGCGACTTAGTTGCCCGTTTAACCGCATCATCAATTACATCATCGCTCATGGAAGAATGCTTATGACAACAGGAACCAAAATGACTTCACCGACAACGCTGTTACAAAACACCTTTAAATTACCTGCCTTCCGCCCCGGTCAGGAGGCGGTCATTCATGCGCTGCTGCAAGGTCATTCTGCGCTCGCGGTGTTCCCCACTGGCGGCGGCAAAAGTCTCTGCTATCAATTGCCCGCGCTGCTGCTCGAGGGCTTGACGCTGGTGGTATCGCCATTGATTGCCTTGATGAAAGATCAGGTTGATGCGTTGCAAGCGTTGGGCATTAACGCCGCGCGTTTGGATTCATCGCTCGGTAAAGATGAGACGCAAGCAATTTATGCAGCGCTGCACGATGGCAGTTTGAAATTATTGTATGTCTCGCCCGAGCGCTTGAAAAACGAACGTTTTGTTCAGCGGCTCAGCCAGCTCAATATCAGCTTACTGGCCATAGATGAAGCCCATTGTATTTCCGAGTGGGGCCACAATTTCCGCCCCGATTATTTACTGCTCGCCGACCTCGCGAAAAAATTGCGCGTTGCGCGTGTACTTGCATTAACTGCGACTGCAACTCCCAGCGTTGCCGCCGATATTTGCAAACAATTTGCGATCCAACCTGCGCATCACATACAGACGAGTTTTGCGCGCCCCAATTTGCAATTGCGTGTAACACCTTGCACGGCGGACACGCGCATCGAATTATTATTGGCGCGTTTGCATAAACATCCGCGCGATGCCGCGACTATTGTCTACGTCACCCTGCAAAAAACAGCCGAAGAAGTTGCGGCGGCAATTAACGCGGCAGGTTTAAGTGCGGCGCACTATCACGCCGGTTTAAAAGACGACGAACGCGAACAAGTACAAAACCAGTTTATGAGCGGAGAAGTACCGATTGTAGTTGCGACTATCGCGTTTGGAATGGGTATCGATAAAAGTAATATCCGCGCCGTCTACCATTTTAATTTACCCAAATCGATTGAAAACTACGTACAGGAAATTGGCCGCGCCGGGCGCGATGGCAATCCATCACTGTGCGAAATGCTGGCAGTGGGCGATGATATCCGCGTGCTGGAAAATTTTACCTACGGCGATACGCCCACCGCCGAAAGCCTGCGCGCGCTAGTCGAACACCTGCTCGCGTTTGATGATGTGTTTGATATTTCTACCTATGAGTTGTCTAACCAGTTTGACCTGCGCCCGCTGGTATTAAATACCGCGCTCACCTATCTTGAGTTGCAAAATGTCATCAGCGCCCAGAGCCCGTTTTACACCGAATACAAAGTCAGTTTCATTCAGGATAAACAATTTATCCTGTCCCAGTTTGACGCTGAGCGCGCCGCATTTTTGCAGCAACTATTCTCCGCCGGGCGCATGGGCAGAAAATGGCTATCACTCGATATGCTCACCATTCCCCTGCAATTAAATGAACCCAAAGAGCGCATTACCAAAGCGCTGGACTATATTGCCGAAAAAGGTTGGATCGAATTAACGGTCGCCAATTTGCGTCAAGGCTACAAAAATAATCAGTCGATCAATTCACCAGAAAAACTCAACGCACTCTGTGAACATTTAAATACATTATTTGCGGAGCGCGAAGCGCGCGATATCAAACGCATCCACAGCGTACTCGAGTTTGCCAATAATCCCGCTTGTTTAAGCCAGGAGTTGATGCAATATTTTGGCGAAGCCAGCGCGCAGGCCTGCGGCATTTGCAATCACTGCCGCAACACTTCACCTGCA
>NZ_JBRFPI010000333.1:0-5197 GCF_053579595.1 Cellvibrio sp. | reverse complement strand
CTTCAATGCTTGCGGCCTGTTGTGTTGCCGCCTGGCTGAGCGACTGCGCTGTCGCACTTAATTCTTCAGAAGCGGAGGAAAGTGAATCAGCAGTGGAGCGTACATCGCCAATAATTTCCGATAATTTAGTAACCATTTGTCTGATAGCAAACAGAATGCTGCTTTGGTCCTTGGGATCAAGGTTCACTTTTACCCAGAGGTCACCTTCTGCAATACAATAAATAACATCGGCGGTGTAATTGGGTTCACCACCCAATTGCCGCAGCAAACTTCGTGTGATGACAAAGCTGAGTAATATAGCGATGAGGATGGCGGAGACGATAATAATGCTATTGAGCCTGAGCGTGTCGTGATAGCGTTTGGTGGAGCGTTCGTACTCTTGCTTGGCGACGGTCACCTGCAATTTATTGAGTTCAGTAAATACTTCGTTGAGTGGGTCGAAGATCGGGTAAATTCCAGTTTGGGTAAAACCGTTGATTGCCTCTACATTATTGCTGCTGTACCACTTCTGTAAATCTGCTAATTGTTGATGGGTTTTATCAATGAGCGGAGCTGCTTTTTTGATGAGTACTTTTTCTTCATCAATCAAAAAAGTAGTTAGATAATATTCCCAGAGTTTATCCGTATTGGGTAAAACCTCTTGGGTAATTTTTAGTGCTTCTTGCGTAGTCATTATGCCCTTGACGGTTTTCTGTGGGACATCGACTAGTATGAGCGCAAAGTTATCAATCACCTCTTTCAGGTCGCGCATAGGTTCAACACGATCCACATAAACGGTGTGCATGCCCTGGTTTGCATCGCTCATGCCTTTAATACCCATGGCACCGATGAGGATCATAAATGCCAGCAGTATGCCTGCGAGCATAGAGAGGCGCAGGGCGACTTTCATATTATTGAACATGGAGAAACTCCTTGATGCGAGATCGGGCACCGGGAGCCAATGATTATTGGACAATAATTTTTATAGAAAATGATCCAAAAAAAGGCTTCCGGCGTAGCGGTTGCTGCTATGAACCTTAGTAAGCAAGAAGAAGTTTGTCAAAAACTGTAATGGCTTTAGATGGCCTTGCACCATAAATGAGCATCCCTCTGGGATAGGAGATGGCTGCGGCAGTGGGGTTGACTGTGGTGAGGTGAGTTGTTCGGGAATGAGAGCAGTGGCAAGTGGTTATTTTTGCGCGAGTAACCAGAGCTTTGCACTCTCGACGTCATGAAACAATTTGCCATAGCTGACTGAACGATTAGCGAGTACGTTGTATACGAATTCGGTGGTCTCGCGGGTGCGCGGGTTGTTATCTACCCAGGCAAATTGATACTTGGTTGTAATTCCGAGTTTTTTAAACATTGCCGGGTGGTCAAATGCTTCGAGCGTGGTTACAGAGTCGAGCAGGTATTGCTCACCAAGCACCCGGTAACATTGATATTGCTCACAAGCAGCAACCACTTGCTGCCAAAAGTACAACGCATTCTCGTAATTGCCGATGCCTCTCACCTTTACGTGAAGATAGTTTTCATGCGGTGTGACATTAATTTCCAATTTCATTAGTGCGAATACTCTGTTTGGGACTAGTGGCGAAAGTCGGCAAGTAATTTTCCTGCAGCGAGAATTTCCTGCTCGTGTTCTGGTTCACGCCAGGTTTCTGCCAAGCCGCTTGCATACCATTCCTGCATGGCTGGCAGATTCAATAAGCGCACAAGATATTCTTTTGCATCCCCGTTTAATGACAAACCGTATGTCTGAAAGCGAAACGCAACCGGTGCAAAAAACGCATCGACAGCGGTAAATTTTTCGCCGGCTAAAAATGCCCCTCCAAATTTACGCAGGCCTTCATTCCAGAGTTCATCAATGCGGGCGATATCTTTTTGCAGTGCAGGGGATATTGCGTGTAGCTGAATACGATGGCCACAGCTCATGCTGCAATTGTTGCGCAGGGCTTGAAAGCCCGAGTGCATTTCTGCGCTGGCGGAACGTGCCCAGGCGCGCGCTGTTTTATCGGCTGGCCAGACCTGTGGATAAGCCTCAGCGAGATATTCGGCTATAGCGAGAGAATCCCACACCGTTTGCTCGCCATCTTGCAAACAGGGCACTCTGCCGTTGGGGGAAAACTTCCGATAGCTATCCCAACTGCTGCCAACATCCAACGGATGAATTTGCTCGGCAAAGGGAATGGCGAGTGTACGCATCAGCACCCAGGGGCGCAGCGACCAGGAGGAATAATTTTTGTTGGCGATATGCAAAGTGAACATCGTATGACTCCTTGTAAGATGCAAGCTGAAAGATGACAGAACCTATCACAATTCCCGCTATGCAAGATGCAAACATTAACCAAGACTTACAAAAAAACCAGAGTTTTTCGGGCTCTGGTTTGTGCGGGAGTGTTTTACAGTGTGGCGAGCCCGTTCAGGCTCCAGTCGATAGCTTCGCGGTAGTGGTGTTCGGGGAGTAAATCGCCGAGTAAAACCAGTGTCTCGCGGATCTCGGTAATGTTGTTGCTGACAATATTGATGTGCCCGACCTTGCGGCCTGCGCGCACCTCTTTACCGTACCAGTAGGTGCGGGCGCAGGGCAGGTCGCGCCACGCCGGATTGTAGTCGGTGCCGATGAGATTGATCATCACATTCTGGCCGACCACTTGTGGAGCAGGCGTTGCCATTCCGGCAACGGCGCGCAGGTGATATTCGAACTGGCTGATGCTGGCACCCGCTTGGGTCCAGTGACCAGAGTTGTGTACGCGCGGCGCCAATTCGTTAATTAATAATTGATCGCCAACACGGAAAGTTTCCATCGCCATGACGCCGACATAATCTAGCGCATTTAAAATTTTGCCGAGCATTTCTTCAGCTTGCGCTTGCAGCGGTTGCAAGCGTGCGAGTGGTGCAATCGAGGCGTAGAGAATTCCGCTGAGGTGCAGGTTCAAAGTGAGCGGATAAAACACGCATTCGCCTTGTTGGTTGCGCACGCCAACTAATGACACTTCTTCATCGAAGTTGATGGCTTGTTCAGCGATGGCTTCGCCCTGCCAATCATCTGGGACTTCGTCTTCATCGGTGCGCAGCCAGTGTTGGCCGCGGCCGTCATAACCACCGGTGCGACGTTTAAGCAGTACGCGTTCGCCGAGTTGGTCACGCAATTCGTTGGCGGTGATGTCATTGGCCACATTGCGCCAGGGAGCAGTCGCAATACCGAGTGAATCGATCAATTCTTTTTGGGTTTTGCGATCAGCCAGGCGGCCGAAGATATTCTGGTTGATGAAGCGCGGGTGTTGGGCAAGGGCATGAGTCACCAGTGTTTCCGGCCACTGTTCGCGCTCGGCGGTAACCACGTCATTGGGAGAAAGTGCAGGTGCTGTGCCTTCATTAATATCCACCGGGCACACATCCAGAGCCAATGGCATACCGGCGTGCTTGAGCATCGCACCCAATTGGCCTGCACCTAATACCCAAATTCGTTGACTCATGCCTAACCTCGAAACGCGCTTACTAAATGCAAAGGGAAATGACTGATCGCGACTTATCGGTCACGACCTACTGATCACGAGGGTCTGGATTATCCAACACCGCTTGGGTCTGGTCGTGGCGGAACTGGTCGATTTTGGTCGCCAGCGCAGGATCAGTCACCGCCAGGATTTGGCAGGCAAGCAAACCAGCGTTAAACGCACCGGCCACACCAATCGCCAAGGTACCCACGGCAATGCCTTTGGGCATCTGCACTATAGAATAGAGGCTATCCAAGCCACTGAGCGCTTTACTTTGGACAGGTACGCCCAGCACTGGCAAACGGGTGTGCGCTGCGACCATACCTGGCAAATGCGCTGCACCACCTGCACCGGCGATAATCACCGCATAGCCATTATCCACCGCGGTTTCCGCAAATTCAGTCAGCTTCTGTGGGGTGCGATGGGCTGAAACCACCTCGGTGTGATACTCAACACCCATCTGCTCCAGTATCTCTACTGCTGCCTGCATGGTGGCCCAATCGCTCTTGGAACCCATAATCACCGCAACTTTTCTTGCCATAGCGCTTGCCCGAATGCGTGAAACTCAATAAGTGTAAGCCCAAAAAATGGGCCGGAAACGGAAAAAAGGCGCGCATATTAGCACGATGCTGGTGTGATGCCGAATGCATTCTTTGCCCAGCCTTGACTGCTAGATGAACAACTGGATAAAGTGATCAAAATGATTAAATTAATTAAAATGATCAATGTGAGGATGCGTAATGGAAATCCTAAACGCCAGTGATGCCAAGCGCGAATTTGGCGATCTTCTCTTAAAAGTTCAAAGTGCGCCCGTGGGCATTAACAAAAATGGTAAGCCGGTAGCAGTGATGCTTTCTTACACTGAATACGAGCAGCTTGCCGCCTATAAAACCGAGCAACTTAAAGCACAGATTCAGCAAGGTATTGCGGATTTAGAAGCTGGTCGCATCGCGAGCGGAAATGTTGTGCTTGAGCGTCTGCGTCAGCGAGTGAAATGATGGCCACTTTTTATTTCACGGAGCAAGCGGAAAAGGACTTGGAAGCTATTATCGATTTTACCGTCCAGCGCTGGGGTGTAGCGCAGTCGCATAACTATGTAGATGACTTGGAGGCACTTGCTAAGATACTCGCGGATAACCCTCTGCTGGGAACTGAGCGCGATGAGTTGTCCCAAGGGCTGCGCAGCTTTCCCTATCAAAGCCATTTGCTTTTTTATGTGCTGCAAAAAGACGGAATTGCGATTGTGCCGGTGCTGCATATGAGTGTGGATGTGGTGCGATATTTTTAATATTTGTATGGTGGAGTCGCGCGCACTCCACCGTAGGTATTGTGAATCAATTAAATATCTGAAACTTTCCATTGAGTTTTAACAAGGTTGGAGAGTTTTGAATAGAGATCTTGTTTTAATAATGCAATGATATCGGGCGGTAAATAGCCCTCAACCGTTACTTGAACCTCCCAGTGTTCTTCTTTATACCGTACAACCACATCCTCTACGAGAATACGCTGTTGATTGTACTCCCCATCACCCTCTCGCTCTGGTAATGGCTCGAACTTGAGTGGTGGTTGATATAGCGATTTCAGTGTTGGCAAATCAGGATGATGGCCTAGTTGATCAATCAGTTTCACTAAATCACGGTCATACTCTGATTTCCAATTCATCTCCTGATGCCAAAGGAGTTGGCGAAGCTCCCATAAAAGATTGTATTTTTTGTCAGCCC
>NZ_JBRFPI010000332.1:0-5235 GCF_053579595.1 Cellvibrio sp. | reverse complement strand
TGCCGAATTGTTTTTTATGTAGACCACTATGTTGATCGTCGTTCCCACAGGAGTAAAAGTATTTAATTGGGTGGCGACAATGTGGCGTGGCGCCATGACTTTTGAAACACCGATGATGTTTGCTGTTGCATTTATTGTGCTCTTCACCATTGGTGGTTTATCGGGATTAATGCTCGCCATTATTCCTGCTGATTTTCAATATCAGGATACCTATTTTGTCGTCGCGCATTTTCATTATGTGTTAGTGACCGGAGCGCTTTTTGGCATTATCTCGGGAGTTTATTTTTGGATTCCCAAATGGACGGGCGTGATGTACGGCGAGCGCTTGGGGCAATGGCATTTCTGGTGGTCATTAATTTCAGTGAACATGTTGTTTTTCCCGATGCACTTTGTTGGGCTAGCGGGTATGCCGCGCCGTATTCCGGATTACGCATTGCAGTTCGCCGACATGAATGCCTTTATCAGTAGCGGTGGCGCCTTGTTTGGTTTGTCGCAATTAATTTTTGTGTGGTGTGTGGTGCGCTGTATGCGGCGCAAAGGCGAAAAAGCAAGTACGCAAGTATGGGAAGGTGCGCATGGTTTGGAGTGGGAGATTCCATCTCCCGCGCCTTACCACACCTTTCAAACACCACCTAACGTGAAGTAAGTAGTTAACGATTTTTGTAAGTGTGGCGGAGTAAAACATGGTGTCGCACAGGTTATTGGTACGCAAATTAGTGTTGATTTGTATTGCCATGTTTGGTTTTGGTTTTGCGTTGGTGCCTTTGTACGATGTGTTTTGTCGCTACACGGGCATTAATGGCAAAACGGAAAATGCGGCTGCGCCCGCATCGCGCCGCATCGATGTAAGCCGTGACATTTCGGTGGAATTTTTAGCGAACCGCGACGCCGGTATTCCCTGGAGTTTTGCACCGGAAATTACCAGTATCAGTGTGCATCCCGGGCAGGTAAAGATCGTTAATTTTTTGGTGGAAAACCTGAGCGGCGCAGCAACGATTGGCAGAGCAGTGCCGTCAGTATCACCGGGCGAGGCTGCACGCTACTTTAAAAAAATAGAATGTTTTTGTTTTGTAGAGCAACCGCTGGATGCGCATCAGGCTAAAGCCATGCCCGTGCAATTTTATATAGACCCGGATTTGCCGAGTCATTTTACGACTATCACTTTGTCTTATCGTTTGTATAACAATACGCCGCAAACAGTTGGGCGATAGGCTTCGTTAGTAGACTGTTCATCTGTGCTAGTGGAGGAATTACCATGGGTACTGTTTATCAAAAATATTATGTCCCCCATCAAAGTAGTTGGCCAATTTTAGGGGCAATAGCGCTTTTTTTGCTCGGTTATCGTGCTGCAATCTGGATTAATGCGCTCGCCAAAGATCAGCATGGTTTTGGCTGGCTATTTATTATTGTTGGTTTTGCCTTGTTGTTTTATATGTTGTTCGGTTGGTTCAGCAATATTATTGATGAGTCTATGGATGGGCTTTACAGCCAGCAAATGGATCGCTCTTTTCGTCAGGGAATGAGTTGGTTTATTTTTTCCGAGATTATGTTTTTCATGGCGTTTTTTGGCGCGCTCTTTTATGCGCGCATGATTGCTGTGCCCTGGTTGGATGGAGCCAGCAATAATGTGATGACTGCTGAGGTGCTTTGGCCAAATTTTGAATCTATTTGGCCTTTGACTAAAACTCCGGGCGGATTAGAAACGGCGGCCATGCCCTGGGAGGGAATTCCTCTCTATAACACACTTATTTTGTTGGCCTCATCGGTCACTTTGCAATTTGCGCACATAGGTATAGAGCAGCGTAAATACGCCCAGTTAGGATTTTTCCTGTTGTTAACTATAATCCTGGGCGTGTGCTTTTTATTTTTGCAAGGCCATGAATATGTTCACTCTTATCAGGAGTTGGGGTTGCGCCTTGACTCGGGTGTTTACGGAAACACTTTCTTTTTACTTACCGGTTTTCACGGTTTGCATGTCACCCTCGGGGCGATTTTTTTAACAGTCATTTTCCTGCGTATTTTAATCAAAGGCCACTTTACCCCTGAGCGCCATTTTGGCTTTCAGGCAGCGGCTTGGTATTGGCATTTTGTCGATGTGGTTTGGTTAAACCTGTTTGTGTTTGTGTATGTGTTGTAAAAGTTGTCGTAAGTATCCTGAATCAATAGGGGCGTGGATGGGGTGTAATAACGCCGGTCAGTAACAAGATGATCAGTAATAAAATAACGGCGGCAGAGAAGATCAAGCGTCGCCCCAAAAATTTGGACATCTTGGGCGCTGCCTCATCGTTTTTCAGCATCACAATCAATGCCTGAAATAAACTGAATACGACAATTGCTAATAGCGTTACCAGAATTATTTTGATCCACATGGAAACACCTCTATAGGAGTGATGAGTGTATGACCATTATAGCGTTCAATCGCTATTGGGTAGTTCGCTGGCCATGGGTGTTGATTAATCTATTGGTGCTGGCGCTGTTGTTGGGCCTGTCGTTTTGGCAATGGCAGCGCGCCGCAGAAAAAACGCAAACCCTCGCACGCATTGCCAATTGGCAGCAGCAGGGTGCTGTAGATATTGCGCGCTTGACGACAATAAATACAACTGTCCGCGATGGAGTACAAATGGATTTTATAGGTCGTTGGTTAGCACCCATGGTGTGGCTAGTGGATAACAAAATGGTGAATGGCCGTATTGGTTATGATGTTCTTATTGCCGTTGAGGACGATTCAGCATCGGTAGATTCAGTTGCGCTATTGGTCAACTTGGGTTGGGTTGCTGCGCCGACGCAGCGTGATTTTTTGCCGGCAGTGGACATCCCTCCTGAATTGCGCGTGCAAGGAATATTTCGCACTCGTATTACGGGAGTTTTATTGGGCACCAATATTGAAAATAAAGGTGTATGGCCGATGCGCATCCAACAAGTTAATATTGAATCTCTCTCTTTGCAGCTCAATCGCACGCTGGTGCAGGGGCTTACATATCAGGAAAAAAATTCTCCCTTTTTAATTCATTATCAACCGGTGATTTTGCCACCGGAGCGGCACAAGGCTTATGCATTGCAGTGGTTTTTATTGGCCATTGCGGTGATCGTTATCTCCTTGCTGGCAAGCGCCCGCAAACGTCCACAGGGAATTGAATTATGAACAGCCGCAAATTCTTTATATTGTTTATCGCCTGCGCAGCGATGCCGCTGATTGCGGCACAGCTCAGCTTGTCCATGGGCTGGTTTAGCCAGGGCGGCAATAATAAAGGCCAATTTTTACAGCATGAAATTCAATTATTGCCCGATGTCACTCATTCGGCACCGGACAATTCCGTACAGGATAAATTTGCCAATGCAAGAGTGCACTGGCATTTGGTTTATGTACAGGCTGCCACGTGCGACCAGGAGTGTGAGCAAGCGCTTTTTACACTGCAACAACTTTACGCAGGTATGGGGCGCAAACAATTAAAAATAAAAACCTTGGTGATGGCGACACAAAAACCCGCGCAATTAAAACAATTTCCGGCCATTGCTTGGCAGCCTGAACAAGGTACAGCGGCTGAATTGCAGAACCAAATAGTAATTGTTAACCAGCGTGGTTTGGTATTACTACGTTATCCCGTTGATGGTAATCCCGAGCATATGTGCGATCTCGCCCGCGATATTCGCACAGATTTATTGCGCTTGATCAATTACGACAGGAGTGGTGCATGAACCGTTTTGCTGCGCTGGTGAATGTCACGCTTGTGTTAACCCTGATGGTAATCGCATTGGGCGCTTACACACGATTGACCGATGCAGGGCTTGGCTGCCCGGATTGGCCAGGCTGTTACGGAAAATTGACTGCACCGCTTCATGATGTCCATGTCGCCGAGGCGCAAGCAAAATTTCCCGATGCGAAAATAGAACCGCATAAAGCACACAATGAAATGCTGCATCGCTATATCGCCGGATTATTAGGTTTGTGTGTATTGGCGATTGCGATTGTCAGTCTGTGGCTCAAAAAATTCCGGATACTGAGTGGAATTATTTTGCTGCTGGTAATTGTTCAAGCGGCTTTGGGTATGTGGACAGTCACCTTGAATTTATTGCCATTAGTTGTTCTGGCCCATTTGCTGGGTGGTTTTGCACTCTTCACACTGTTGGTGTTGTTGCGAGTGGAAATCGCCTGGAAAATAAAAATGATGAAAACACATTCATTTGGGTTTGATTCAAAAAACTATCAAGAACCTGGATTGCAGTCACTGCTACCCTTGGGCTATGTAGCTGCCCTGGTGCTGGTGCTGCAAATTGCATTGGGTGGCTGGACCTCGAGTAATTATGCGGCTGCAGTCTGTTATCAATTACCTGTATGTGAGGCTGGCTGGAGCGAGCGTTTTTCACTGCAATCTGCATTTAGTTTGCCGCTCGGGCATGACACTTATGAATATGGTGTGCTGCCCTACGAAGCGCGGATGAGCATCCATGTTTTGCATCGGATGGGGGCGGTGGTGACTTTGCTGCTATTGGGCAGCTTTGCCTTTTTATGTTGGCGCAGGGCAGTGACTAAAACTATACGCGTCATAGCGGCCAGCATTGGTGGATTACTCTTACTGCAATTAACACTGGGGTTGATCAATATTGTTGCGCAACTACCGCTGTTAAATGCGGTTGCACACAATTTGGTGGCGGCCAATTTGCTGATGCTGACGGTGGTTTTTGTGCGGCAGATTTATCTGCGGCGAATAGTAAGAGAGCCGTTATCGGAAATAAAAAGTGTGCAGAAAAATCATTTCGTAATTGATAGATAACACACGGTGTAGCGGCATTGAGTAACTGCATTAAATAGAAATTGGGAGATTGTGATGGCGACAATAAAAAATTCCCTGGTACCGGTATTGGTGCGCACCGATATTGCCGGTTACTGCCGCGCTTATTATCAACTCACCAAACCCAAGGTGGTGGCGCTATTGGTGCTCACCGCATGGGTAGGCATGATGCTGGCGACGCCCGCACCACCGGACATGCTCTTGGTTGTATTGGCCAGCCTGGGCATCGCGCTAGTGTCTGCTGCTGCCGCGGCATTTAATCATGTACTCGATCAAAAAATTGATGCGCAGATGGCGCGCACTTATATGCGTCCACTGCCCAAAGGTAAACTGACCACAGCGCAGGCGGTAGCCTTTGCCTGTATGTTAGCAATTGCAGGCTTTATGATTTTATTACTGGCAGTGAACGCTATCGCTGCACTTTTAACTTTGTTTGGTTTGTTTG
>NZ_JBRFPI010000331.1:0-5240 GCF_053579595.1 Cellvibrio sp. | reverse complement strand
GGCTGGATGGGGCCGAAAGGTATGACGTGGCAATTTATCCTCGGTGTAGGTATGGCCTGCGCAGTCACCGCTTTGCCGATTTTGATTTTGTTGATGGAGAAGCTGGAGATCCTGCGTCAGCCGATTGGCCAGCGGATTTTGCGCTATGCCAGCCTCGACGATATTGCCATATGGGGTGTATTGGCGTTGATCCTGCTGGATTGGGAACGCGTTGGCCGCCAGGGCATGTTCCTGCTTAGCTTCGCTGTGGCCGCCTATCTGTTCCGTAAATTGATGGTGGCAATTCAGGAAAAAGACCGTTGGTATTCCGGTTTTATCTGGTTGGCGATTGTTGGTTTAGCTGCCGACTGGGCTGGCCTGCATTTTATGGTGGGCGCATTCCTCGCCGGTGCGGTGATGGATGCCGAATGGTTTAACCAGGAAGATATGGATAAGCTGCGCCACTTCGTTTTGATGATCATCATGCCGGTATTCTTCCTCAGTACCGGACTGCGTACCAACTGGGATGTAGGCGGCTCAACGGTATTTATCGCTGCCGCAATCCTTCTTGTCGCCTCAGTCTCAGGCAAACTGGTTGGGGTTCACGCTGCCGGCAAAATCCTGAAATGGCAAAAGGGTGAGGCCTCGATTATCGGTTGGCTACTGCAGACCAAGGCGCTGATTATGATCATTTTCGCTAACGTGCTGCTCGATAAACAGATCATCACTAGCGAGACCTTTACCGCACTGCTGATCATGGCGGTCGCCAGTACCATGCTAACGGTACCGGTGGTATCGCCCAAACTGCAAAAAGTGAAAGAGCTGATTTTCCGCTCCAAGTAACCTGCGCTCTATCGATCAGGCAAAAAAGCGAAAGCCCCGGCACTTGCGTGTCGGGGCTTTTTATTTATCGATTAATCATCCTGACTAGATTACAAAACGCGATACCAGAGTATTTAAATCCGTTGCTAAACGCGCCAACTCATACGTCGCTGCGCTGGTTTGGTTGGCGCCGGCAGCCGATTGGGTCGAAAGATCACTGATATTTACGATATTACGATCCACCTCACGCGCTACCGCAGCCTGCTCTTCCGAGGCGCTGGCGATCAACAGGTTGCGCTCGCTGATCTGTCCGGCTGTTTGGTAGATCTGCTCCAGTGCTTCTCCCGCCTCTTCGGCCACCCCTAGCGTTTGTCCAGCGTGTTGCACACTGCCACGCATGGCATCCACCGCTGCTTGCGTGCCGCCCTGAACCTTGCTGATCATCTGCTCAATTTCTTGGGTAGACACCTGGGTGCGATGCGCCAGTGCACGTACCTCATCGGCCACCACCGCAAAGCCTCGGCCAGCTTCACCTGCGCGCGCCGCTTCAATTGCGGCGTTCAGCGCTAGAAGATTAGTCTGTTCGGCGATAGCGCGAATCACATCCAATACCTTGCCGATATCCTTTGATTGCTCGGCCAGGCCGCTAATTAACGCCGAGGTGTGGGTAAATTCAGTGGTCATCGCTTTCAGTGCCGAAACTGCATGCGCCACTTTATCGCGCCCTTCATGAGCAAGACGCGAGGACTGATTGGATGCCTCAGCGGTACTGACCGCGTTGCGCGCGACTTCATCCACTGCTGCACTCATTTCAGTAACAGCAGATGCAGCCTGCTGGATTTCATCATTCTGCCGCTGCAAGTTGCGCGACGAATCTTCCGTCACCGAACTCAGTTCTTCACCCGCTGAGGCAAGTTGAACCGACGTATTGCCTATCTGGCTAACAGCGCTACGCAAGTTGTCCTGCATTAACGCCAGCGCGGTAAGGACCTGAGCTGGCTCATCATTACCGTCAAAACGAATTTTCTGGGTTAAGTTGCCGCTGGCGATGGTTTCAGTAGCGATTACAGCTTGTTGGAGCGGAGTGACGATACTGCGGGTAAGCATTAATGCCAGTCCAATAGTAAGGGTCAAGGCTACCCCAATAGCTACGACAACCATTACCTTGCTATGTGCAAAAATCTCTGCCGAAGCTTCCGCAGCAACTCCTGCCCCCTGGGTGTTTACCTCACCCAAACGAAACAATAACTTCGCGATTTCATCTGCAATGGGGCGTTGCTCCGCATCAAGAATACGCCTACCTCCCTCCATATCACCTGTGCCCATAGCAGCACCAACACGCTCAACTACTGCGATGAAGCGTGCTTTAGCAGTGACCAGCTGCCTGAACAACTGACGCTCTTCATCAGTTGCTAAGTAACTCTCATAGGTTTGGAAAAGGTCATTAATTTCTTTAAGCGACACCTGCATACTCGTTTGCGTACGCGCCAACATCTCTGGCTCCGGATCCAACACCAAGCGCAATGAAAGCACCCGATAACTCATGATGGCCAAATTCATGCTTCCCAGCGTGTCGATGCTGGGCAACCAATTTTCAGTGACATCTTTGACAGTCTCATTCATTTTTGCCATTTGTTTTAACGAAAAGGCGCCCAAAGCTAGTATGAGCAACGCAAGTACGCCAAAACCTATTGCTAATCGACGACCAATTTTCATATTCCTGAACATTATGTAATTCCCCACGGTGAGCAGTGTGTAAATAGTGTGCTGCCCCAAGTATCGGCCAGGATACCTAAAGGTAAAGGCAAAAAATGGCTATGGCGCGTTAAACTCCGAATGAGGCGCCATAAGGCGCCACTTTTTTCCTAAGCTTGCTTTATAATCGCCGCCTTTTTAGCCAGCCAGCACCGGCTGTATTCTTTCAGGCGCGATCCCCATGCATGTCGTTGTTAAAGTCTTTTCCGAAATCATCATTAAAAGCACCCCGGTCCGGAAGCGCTTTATCAAACAATTGCGCGATAACCTGCCCCTGCTGTTCCGCAATTTAGGGGTCGATATCGATGTGCAGCGGGATTGGGAAAAAATTGAAATCCGCTGTCCCAATGCCGACGCCGAAATCGCCGCGCAGATCGCCGAGGTGCTGGCGCATACCCCAGGCATAGCTAACTTCGCCGTATTACACGACTATCCACTGGGTGACCTGGATTCCATCTTTCAGCACACCTTGACGCACTGGCGCGATGCACTTGCAGGCAAAACCTTTTGTGTGCGCGTGAAGCGCGTGGGCAAGCATCCCTATAGTTCGGTCGACGTAGAGCAATATGTTGGCGGCGGATTACTGCAGCACTCAGAGGCTAAGGGTGTAAGCCTGCATAAACCCGATGTCACCGTGCACCTTGAAATTAAGGGCGAGCGCCTCTGGGTGCTTACCAGCAAAACCCAGGGCATGTGCGGCTACCCGCTCGGTGCGCAAGACCCGGTACTGTCATTGATCTCCGGTGGCTTTGATTCCACCGTCTCCACCTATTTATGCATCAAACGCGGCCTGCGCGCGCACTATTGTTTTTTTAATCTTGGCGGGCGCGCGCATGAAATTGGCGTAAAAGAAGTGGCCTATTATTTATGGAATAAATACGGTGCATCGCATCGCGTTAAATTTGTCACAGTGCCGTTTGAAGACGTCGTAAAAGAAATTCTGGAAAAAGTCGACAATCCCTATATGGGTGTCACACTCAAGCGCATGATGCTGCGCGCGGCAGAAAAAGTCGCCGAGTCCCTGGAGATTCCCGCACTCGTCACCGGCGAAAGCGTGGCGCAAGTATCAAGCCAAACGCTCGTCAATTTAAATGTAATTGACCGCGCAGTTGATATGATCGTGCTGCGCCCGCTTGCCACTATGGACAAAGGCGACATCATTGATCTTTCGCGCAAAATCGGCACCGAAAGTTTTGCCGCCGGCATGCCTGAATATTGTGGAGTGATTTCCGTCAATCCAACCACACGTGCGAAATTGCCCAAAGTTATTTACGAAGAAAGTAAATTCGATATGGCAGTATTGGAGCGCGCAATTGCCGACCGCCGTGCGCAAAACATCGATGAAATTGTCGATGAGCTGGATGCCGATTTATCGGTGCCAGTGGTGAGCGAAGTCAATGCACCTGATGTGATTATCGATATTCGCCACCCGGACGAGCAAGAAGCCAGCCCGCTGAAAGTGGCTGGCGTAGAAGTGCATACAATTCCGTTTTATTCACTCAACCACAACTTCGCCAATCTCGATATGAGCCGCCAATATTATCTCTACTGCCAAAAAGGCGTGATGAGCCAATTGCATGCGGCTAATTTGAAAGATGCAGGAAAATTCAATGTCGGCGTGTATCGCCCCGAACCCAAGAGTGCCTGCGCCATTTCATGAATCCCCCACCGGTGACAATACGGAGGGAGCGACTCGCTGAATTTGATTACCTGCGCGGCATGGCAATTGCCATGATCGTGCTGGGGCATTCGATTTTTCTCGCGCAACCGGTATTTCCGGCGCTACTGGAAAATTTATTGCGCGGTGGCACCGGTCTGTTTGTTTTTATTTCCGGCTTTTTCTTCCATCGTGTTTTTTATCCGCGCTTTGATTACACGCAATTTATCACCAAAAAAGCCAAGTCCCTGCTGATCCCGTTTCTAGTCATTTCCCTGTTCGCCTTATCAATTCGCATGCTCGGCTGGTGGCAAGACGGTCTCAGCTGGCAACAAAATTTACTCAATGCCTGGTACACACTACGCAACGGCTACGTGCTTTATCCGCACTGGTATATTCCGTTCATTTTTATCACGTTTTTGTTTTCACCATTACACCTTACTTATGTTCGCTCACGCCCATCAATACAAATTTTCGTTTTACTTCTGTTTTCACTGATTGCATTACTCATGCATCGCCCGCAATCCAACTCTAATTTTTTACAATCGCTTATTTATTTCACACCTTATTATTTACTCGGGATTTTATTTTCGCAGTACAACGAGCAGTTGCGCCGCTGGCACTGGCCACTGCTCATTATCAGTTTGCTGATTATCGCCACCACCGCGCTGGTGCAAACCTACGTTTGGGTTCACCTCGGTAATTATCACAAAGCAGCATTTGTTTATGAGGGCTGGGATTTGCAATTTATCCAAATCCTGTTCGGCTGTATCGCCATGCTCGCACTTTGCCGCCATATTCGGCCATGGCTGCAACAGCACTTATGCTGGCTGGCAGAGTTGAGCTTCCCGATCTTTTTTATCCACCCGCTGCTGACGATTGCGCTGGAAAATCTGGTGGCGCTGGAGACAATAAAAGCGTTTTTCCCAGTCTCCGGTTTAGCAACCAGTTTGCTGGTGTTCAGCGCGGTGTTTTTGGTGCAGTTTTATGGTGCGGCGGGAATTGCGGTATTAATCAGGAAAACTGT
>NZ_JBRFPI010000330.1:0-5242 GCF_053579595.1 Cellvibrio sp. | reverse complement strand
AGCCAACAAACTGCAGCAAGCGTTGTAGGAACATGCAAAGCGTCTCCGTCGATACTTTTATCAGCCAACAAAAACCCCGCAGTGCGGGGTTATACATTTTTCGACGTCCTGTACGCAATCAGCCAGCGATAGCTGCTTTACTCGTTAATCAATAGCGATTGGCTTTGCCGTCAAAATCATAGTCATCAGCCGATTCGGTAGGCATGCGCGCATTGGTGTGATGGTCATCGCGCAAATCGTAATCTTCACTCAGAGCGCCTTTGGCACCGGGCGCTTTGGGTGCCCAGTCACGCGGCGGTTCAATACGCTGCTCAGCGATGTAAGCTTTGGTGTCGCCACCGAGATTGCTGTTGGCGGAGTCCAGTATCTGGCGGCTGATTGCCGGAGTGGCCAACTTCAATGCGCCGCTCGCCAAATGCTCATGCACTTCGCGGTAGGCGTGTGTAAGGTTGTTCACCAGCTGTGATGTTTGCGCAAAATGTTCGGCGACATCGCGCTGGTAACCTTGCAGTGAACTTTCAGCTTCGTGCAGGCGCTGTTCTAGGTCGTGGCCGAGAATTTTTGCGCGAAATACATAGGCAATCGCTACACCAAGGCCGGCGCCAGCGAGCAAACAAATCAAACCGGTAATGACTACTGCACTGAATGAATACACGAAAATCTCCTGCTAAGCATGGCCGTCATCTGGGGGGATATTCGGCCAAGGACGTTGATAACTCTATTATAAGTCCATTTTCTCATTAAAATGGGCAAAAATTATCGCGTATGTGTGCGCTTGTGCTTAATCGATGAGGCTCATCATGAATTTTCCCTTTGCCAAAGAACAGGAAATTTTTATTTCCGGCCCTGTTGGTCAGCTACAGGCCGCAATTCATCAGGGGGATGGGGAGGGCTTTTTTACAGCGCGTCATTTGTTAGTGATTGTCTGCCATCCGCATCCTGTGCACGGTGGCACTATGGATAATAAGGTTGTCACTACACTGATGCGCACTTATCGCGATCTGGGGATTCATGTGCTGCGTTTTAATTTTCGCGGTGTGGGCAAAAGCGAGGGCAGTTTTGATAATGCAGTGGGCGAAGTGGATGATTTGTTGACGGTTATTGCTTGGGCAAAACAGCAATTGCCGCAATCCCCGTTATTATTGGCCGGTTTTTCATTTGGCTCGTCTATCGCAGCGCAAGCCAGTTATCAGGTTGATGGTTTGCAACATTTGGCACTGGTGGCACCACCGGTGGAGCGTTATCCCTATGATCGCGAAGGGCAATTTCCCAGCCCGCTTGCCGTTATCCAGGGTGATAAAGATGAGCGTGTTATCACCGAGGGGGTTTATCAGTGGGTCGCCACTTTGCAAAGCCCTGCTGAACTTTTGCGTTACCCGGAAGCAGGACATTTTTTTCATGGCTATTTAACCCAGATGAAAAACGATTTGACCCAGGTTTTGTTGCGGCAAATTCCGGCGGCTTAAGCTGTTGCTCTGGTGCAAAATCTATTGGCGCCACAGCAAGCTTATCGCTACAGTGGCGCCCAGTTTTAGTGAGCCTGCCTGATCTTTATGACGACTTCTATCGCCCTCTCTCCTGTTGACCGTTACCAGCGCGATCTTGAGCGCCCGGATTTTCGCCGCGATGCCGCACAAGCCGCTGCCGTAAATCATCTGCAACATCTCTATGAACAGCTTGTCGCAGCTTGGCAGGCTGAGCAAGAGCAGTCCGGCTTGGGTGGGTTTCTCAAGCGATTGACCGGTGCAAAACCGCGCGAATTGGTACGCGGCCTGTATTTTTGGGGCGGGGTAGGGCGCGGTAAAACCTACCTGATGGATAATTTTTATGAGAGCTTGCCGTTTGAACAAAAGCTGCGCGCGCACTTTCACCGCTTTATGCGTCGTGTGCACGCTGAGCTTAAAAAACTCGATGGCCAAAAAAATCCGCTGAAAAAGGTGGCCGATATTATTGCCAATGAAGCGAGAGTGATTTGTTTTGATGAGTTTTTTGTATCGGATATCACTGATGCGATGATTCTTGGCACCTTGATGGAAGAGCTGTTTGCGCGCGGCGTGACGCTGGTGGCGACCTCCAATATAGTCCCCGACGGTTTATATAAAGACGGGTTACAGCGCGCGCGCTTTTTGCCCGCCATCGCCTTGCTCAATGAACACACCCTTGTCGTCAATGTGGATGGTGGGGTGGATTACCGGCTGCGCGCGCTGGAACAGGCCGAGCTCTATCATTCCCCGCTAGACGAAGCTTCTGACCAGAGTTTGATGTGCAGCTTTAAAAGCCTGTTATCGACTACTGCTGAGGTCTATGAGAATCACGATTTGGAAGTCGAAGGGCGTTTGATTCGGGCACGTTACCAGAGTGAGGGTGTCGTCTGGTTTGATTTTGTTGAGCTATGTGATGGTCCTCGCTCGCAGAATGATTACATCGAATTGGCGCGCGAGTACCACTCAATAATCCTAAGCAATGTGCCGGGCCTCGGGCGAGCAACAGATGACCAAGCGCGCCGGTTTGTGAACTTGGTGGATGAGTTTTATGATCGTCAGGTCAAGCTGGTCATTTCTGCAGAGCGCCCTTTGGCCGAAATTTACTCCACTGGCAAATTGGATTTTGAATTTCAACGCACCGTGAGCCGCCTGTTGGAAATGCAGAGTCATGAGTATCTGGCGCGCCCACATCGGCCTGAATAACAATTCAGACGTAAATTATGATTGAAAAACAGGCATTGGCTGTGTAGTATGCCGCCTCCCTATTTTAGGGGCTATTATCCACATCCGATTTAGGCAGGAATAACATGAAGACCTATATTGCCAAAGCAGAATCTGTCGTTAATGACTGGTTCGTCGTGGATGCGGCGGGAAAAACACTCGGCCGTTTATCTGCGGAAATCGCCTCGCGTTTGCGTGGCAAGCACAAGCCAGAATTCACCCCTCACGTTGATACCGGTGATTACATTGTTGTAATCAATGCTGCTCAAGTGCGCATGACAGGCCGTAAAGCAACTGACAAGATTTATTACTCGCACACTGGTTTTGTGGGTGGAATTAAATCTATCAGCTTCCAAAAGTTGATTGAAAAAGCACCAGAGCGCACCATCGAAACTGCCGTTAAAGGTATGTTGCCGAAGGGTCCACTCGGTCGTGCTATGTTCAAAAAACTGAAAGTTTATGCAGGTAATGAGCATCCACATGCTGCTCAGCAACCTAAAGAACTGAACATCTAAGGGGAGCTGACATGTCTGCTACACAATTTTACGGCACTGGCCGTCGCAAAACCTCTACCGCGCGTGTGTTTATCACTGCCGGTACTGGTGCAATCATCGTTAATGACCGTCCATTGGACGAGTACTTCGGTCGTCCAGTTGCGCGCATGGTTGTTCGTCAGCCGCTCGAGCTGGTTGGTCTGGTAGAAAAATTTGACGTGAATGTTACTGTCTCTGGTGGCGGTAGCTTTGGTCAGGCAGGCGCTATTCGCCACGGTCTGACTCGCGCTCTGATGGAATATGACGAGTCTCTGCGTAGCGATTTGCGTAAAGCCGGTTACGTTACCCGCGATTCTCGCGAAGTTGAACGTAAGAAGGTTGGTTTGCGTAAAGCACGTAAGAAGCCACAATTCTCCAAGCGTTAATGGTTTTCTCCAGTCAGTTTTATGCTGGCTGGTTGATGATCATCAAAAACGCCCAAGTCTTTACTGGCTTGGGCGTTTTTTTACGTCTAAAATTAGCGGCTTATAACCCACTGTTTATGTGTGGTTATTCTTGTAAGCAGTGCGTTAATTCATTAACATTGCCCGCCTTTTCTTGAGTCACCCAATATTCCTTTTTTCGCCTGACTTCGTATTAGTAACACATACCAAGTCGCAGGACGATTTTAGGCAATTTGCTAGCCGTTAAAGCTGTTTAGGGGAGAAATTCGTCATGAGTAATGACGCAGTAAATCAAACGCGCCGCCGCGTATTAATCGGAGCCACTTGTGCAGTGGGTGCGGTTGGTGTTGTGGGTGCCGCCGTTCCATTCGTGGGTTCCTGGAACCCGAGCGCCAGGGCAAAAGCTGCCGGTGCGCCAGTAAAATACAACATCAGCAAAATAGAGCCGGGCGCTATGGTCACCGTTGAGTGGCGCGGCAAACCGGTCTTTATTGTGCGCCGTACCCAAGCTGCTCTGGATAGCTTGAAAAAAGTGGAAGAGCAGGGTGTATTGCTTGATGCCGGCTCGAATGAACCTCAGCAGCCTGACTACGCCAAAAATGCCGAGCGAGCCATTAACAAAGAGTTTGCGATCCTGTTGGGGGTTTGCACCCACTTGGGTTGTGCACCTGCATTTCGTCCAGATGTAGGCGCTGCAGATTTGGGGGGTGATAAATGGCAAGGTGGATTCTTTTGTCCATGCCACGGCTCCAAGTATGACTTGGCTGGTCGGGTATATAAGGCTGTACCAGCACCGTTGAATCTGGAAGTTCCTCCTCATCGTTATGAGAGCGATTCAATTATTGTGATTGGCGAAGATCAGGGGGCTTGATATGAATTGGTTAGTTGGTTTATGGCAGTGGGTTGATAAGCGCCTCCCGGTACAGCGTGCCTGGGATACGCACATGGCCAAGTACTATGCGCCCAAAAACTTTAACTTCTGGTATTTTTTTGGCGTACTTTCGCTGCTGGTATTGGTGAACCAGCTGGTAACCGGTATCTGGTTGACTATGAGTTACAACCCTTCCTCCGAGGGGGCCTTCGCGTCGGTTGAATACATCATGCGCGACGTGGATTACGGTTGGTTGCTGCGCTATATGCACTCCACCGGCGCTTCCGCTTTCTTTATCGTGGTTTACCTCCATATGTTCCGCGGCATGATGTACGGCTCTTATAAAGCCCCGCGCGAGTTGGTATGGATTTTCGGTATGACCATTTATCTGGTACTCATGGCGGAAGCCTTTATGGGCTACGTACTGCCTTGGGGTCAGATGTCCTATTGGGGAGCGCAGGTAATCGTATCCCTGTTTGGTGCTATCCCGGGTATTGGTGAAGACTTGGTGCAGTGGATTCGCGGTGACTACCTGATCTCTGGTATTACCTTGAACCGCTTCTTTGCGTTGCACGTTGTGGCCTTGCCGATTGTTTTGCTCGCGTTGGTGGTAATGCACATCCTGGCGCTGCACGAAGTGGGATCTAACAACCCCGATGGTGTTGAGATTAAAAAGAACAAAGATGAAAACGGTATCCCGCGCGATGGGGTTCCTTTCCATCCGTTCTA
>NZ_JBRFPI010000329.1:0-5250 GCF_053579595.1 Cellvibrio sp. | reverse complement strand
GTTGCTATTGGATTTCTGAACGGTAGCGGCAATAAAAATGATGATTTTATTGCCGCAATCTGTCGTATTTTTCTCTTTTAATGTTGCAATATGCGCCGCCTATTTTTGTTGGATAATATGTTGTTGGATTATTCAGAAAGTATTTGCCCGAATAAAGTGACAACTACATCTTTTACTGGAATATCTTGCGGAAGATGCGGGCCCACTTCGTAACAAATATCATTGATCGAGCGATTGCCATCGACGAGCGACAATATCGCATCTATCAATGGGTGCGAATCCTTGCTGGAGTAATTGTTTTGTGGGATGGGCAAATGATGCATCACCAACCAGGCTGTTAGTGCACCTGCAATAATTGGTGCTTCCTGCCGCGCTTCGGGTTTTGCTGCCCGAAAAGTCCAGACCTGTTCCTGGCGAAAGCGCGCCTCCAATGGCGAGCGTAGATAATCTGTATTGGCTATAGATTCTTCAATTAATGTAAATCCGGCGAGCGACAAAAATTCTTTGATTTCTGTCGCTGTGTATTTTAATTGCACCGGCAAATGACGGGTGAATAACAGGGGGCCTGAATTTAACCAATGCCCACCCGGAGCAAGTTTTTCATAAATAATTGCGATTAAATCCCTGACATCTCCGCCGTTAACATCGATAAACCACGGGGTAATAATCAAATCAAAACTGTCGCGCGCAAAAGGCAGCTGCCATACATTGGCGCCCAAGGGAAACCAGGTTGAGCGCGCATTGTCAGTATCTTGTGGTGGCTCCAATTGCCAGCAGTGTGCGTGCTGAAATCCAATTTGTGGAAAATTTTTGAATTCACCAATCGCAATTGTCTGGCGTTGATGCACCAACTCATCAGCAGCTGCCAGTACAAGCGGATTCGCATCCAGTGCGACGGTATATTCCGGTTGCAAACGGATATGCAGATCCCAACTCAATCGGCCGGCGCCTGCACCGAGCACCAATATGCGTGCCGGTTTTTGTGGTAGTTTTTCAATTTCAGTCAATGTGCGTTCGAGTGCAGCGGTGTTTTCCGGGTTGGCATTTGTGGTTGAGTCCCATGCCCAGTCGCGTAATAACAAGTCAAAATATTCGCTCAAATCACCGGGGTTCATTTGGCTTAATTGCTCATCCGGGATTGGATTGATGCCGCGTTTCTGCATGAGCGAAATAATGGTGTCGAGATTAACCTTGCTCGCTGTTTGTATCTCGGTGAGTCGCTGGCGGGTTGCGTCAGTTAAATCGTAGCGCGACAAGGATTCATGCAAGGTCGCCAGGCTTTGCAGTGCCATGTACTGCAGACTGGCTGTTTGATGTTGCCAGATCAGTTTCTGATGGACCCCTGCAGGAAATAAACAGGGCACTTCGCCCAGTGAAAAGTAAGTGGTTCCGCAGTGGGTGCATTGGAGTGTGTCGAATTGAAATCCCTGCTGCACACTGCTGCCGCAGTTTGGGCATCGGAGTGCTGCAATAAAACGCTCAGGATATTGCTTGTTATTATTCATTCGGTCTTTACCAGAGTCAGGTTCGAAAAGTGGTAGTTGGGCAATTGCAAAATAGCTTTATGAAAAACAAAACGCCTTCTACAGCATGGCAGTAGAAGGCGTTTGTTCACAGCTTGTCAAACGAATAGCGTTACACGAGACCTAAAGTGCTGCTACCGAGGTTGATGCCGGTCAGGCCCATACCCTTGGGAATTGCTCCATTTAGATCATACACATTGCCGCCTGAGCGAGCGGAGAATCCACTTGCAAAACCAGGCATTTGAGTGGCGACGATAAATGGGCCGTTACCAGACGTGTGATCCATACCGTTACCCATACAAGTGACTTGGACGACAACTGTAGAATTGATAAGCGGTTGACCATCCGGGCCGGAGGTTTTGCGCAGTTTATCAATCAGGTAAGCGGGTACATCGTTCAAGTAGCGCCACATTTCGACAAACGCACTGTTGTTAGGTGCGCCGTGACAAGCTTGGTGGGCGTCCTGACTCCATGAAGTGTTGTGGCCAGTCCAGTCGCCCTGGTGGTTACCCAATTGCAGTGTCGCCACTTTTGTAATTCCACAAGCAAGTGCTGCGACAATAATGTCGGCTTGCGATTTGCCGGTCGCTTGCATGTTGGCCACACTCGGAGTAATGGTGCTGCCGCAGTTGGTTGTGGTGGTGCCGCCGCCGTTATTTTCGTTGGCAGTATTGGTTTTGATTTTCTTCAGTGAATCAATGTGCTCCTGATAGCGCGCATATTCTTGGGTGCTCAGCTTGCTCTTGATGGAATCCAGTGCGCGCAGTTGAGCATCATAAGAAAGTGCATAGGTAGTATCAGGGGTGGTTCCACCACCGCCACCAGTACCGTTGAAAATACTTGCCAATGCCTGGGTCGGGTTGTCCTGGCACGGGCCGATATTGCTACATAGGGTGCCGTTGGTGGTTGCTTTTGCACCTAAATAGATAGACGAGCGTGGGGTCGTACTACCGAGCACGGATGCAATACGTTTATCCATCGTAGGCGAGTTGTAATCTGTAACGCCCAGTGAGTTAAGTGCAGTCGCATGACCTGAGGTGATTACATCGACCTGACGGAAGTGGCAGATATCAGAAACCGCATAACCTTGCGGGCCGTAG
Organism: Cellvibrio sp.; assembly: GCF_053579595.1. NCBI lineage: Bacteria > Pseudomonadati > Pseudomonadota > Gammaproteobacteria > Cellvibrionales > Cellvibrionaceae > Cellvibrio > Cellvibrio sp. The sequence continues at coordinate 2,627 of NZ_JBRFPI010000329.1, read as the reverse complement.
GGTCGAGTGATCTGATTCATCTGGCTTGCGCTGGTCGGCATCCACTGGCCGGCCGCTGCACCGCTGTTCAGGTAGCAAAAAACCACGCGCTTGTTGACGGCGGTTTGCGCCATAGCATGACGGTTGGCAAGCACCCCGCCGAGCACGGCAGAACCACGTAACAGGCCAGCAGCAATGCCGGATTTAGCAATCAAGTCCAGAAAGCGGCGGCGGTCTTGTTTTACAAAATCTTCGCGGATTTGTTTGTTGCCGCTGTAATAATCGTCTTTTAAATACGCGTTAAGTGCGGCAGGGCCGTCTTCGAGCTTTTTCTGATGCGCCATCGCCTCAAGGGCGTCCTCTTCGGGCATGTGACGAAATTTGCTATCAATCTTTTTCATAACCAAACCTCTTGGATTTAGAATTCTGTTTTTGGTTGTCTCTCTGATAGGTGGGGTTGCCCCCACCTACAAGGCCTTAGCGGCGGAAACGAATCACGTTGGACATACCTAACTCTTTCAGCATGGCGCGCGGATTGCCATTGCTTGCGGTGAGTCTGGTTTTGAGTGCATCGGATACGCAGGCCAGTTGGCCTTGCTGCTGGGCTGAGAGCGCTGGTTCCTGAGTGTCATCCTGGAATTGTCTGCTGAGCGAATAACCTGTCGCATAGCGGAACGATTTTTGGATCAGGCACGCATTGATACCTGGCAGGCTGTTAGCCACCATCACTTTGCCCAAGTCTTTTGAACCGTTGAATGAGATGCCGGGTGAACCAGTATCTTTTTCATTGTTCACTTCGTTGAAGCCCACAGTTCCTACACCGTTAGCGCCAAACAGGCGGCCACCGTTGTTAACCATCGGCACCTCAACCAGATTGGTGCGCGCTTCGTTGCCGTTGAGGTCCAGTGCTTTTTGTACAACTTTGCCGTTGCTTAGCGCGCGAGGCATACCCAAGTGGTCGAAATCATCTACCGCAAACAGTGGGTTGATAATCGCGTTGTGGCATTGGGCACATGGGGTTCCCGGTACGGCGGTTTGCATATCGTAGAACTGGGTCGTGGTCAGGTTACCGGCTTCCAACGCTTTTTGGGCGTCAGCAGCAGCCTTGTCACGCAGCCCGGTGTTGTCCTCGAACGAGGTTGGCAAAGGGATGTTCTGACACAGCATATCCTGACGTACATGCACAGCACGTTTGATTGGCGAGGTGCGGCCTGCATGTGCATTCACGGTCATGAATGCGCCAGATGCCAATACACCGCCGCGCTTGGAGTTGGCAGTATTTACCATCCGCCAATCCGTTGCGCTCGTACCACCACCAGTTACACCGTAGTACTGTGACAAGGTGCTGTTGAGGACGGTGTAATCACCGGTATAGATGTCGGTAAATGGCAAGTTGTTGTAGAACGCGTATTTGTAAATTTCGCGAATCTCTTGCGCCATCGAATCTTTCACTGCTTGATTGAAGTTGGCACCTCCGGTACGGCTCATATCAACCACGCTGTCTGTGCGGAACCACAGGCCAGCGAAGCGGCCAATTTGGGCTTTACCCAGATCTGAATCGAGCAAGCGATCAATTTGTTGTCCGAGTGACGTGGCGTTTTCAAGTGAGCCATTGGCGGCTGCGCTCAACAACGTCCGGTCAGGTGCGCTGCCGGTGTACATATAGGCTAGTGCAGATGCAAACTCGTAAGGATCTAACGCGTAAGCAGTACCATCAGCGCTTTGGAACACTGAACCATTACCCCAGGATTGTGAACGCGCCTGGCTAACCGGAATACCCAGCTCGGTGCGGTACAGGAATTGCGGTGACATCAACACAGTTTGAATAGCCCAGCGCAGACCGGTTGAACCGTTGCGAACAATTGCGGTGTACTCGGTTTTCTCATCGTTAGTTAATGGACGACGGAAGGCCATGTAGGCGAAGTTGTCGATGAAGCTGGTCGCACAGTTTGCCGAGGTGGTATCACCACAGTTGTTCAGCGTCACTGCATTGTTGGCAATTGCCCAGCTGGCGATATCTTCAGCGTTTTTCTTGTAAGACAACAAGCGCGCTTCAGATACTGGCTCGGTCATGTGGTTTGGCAGGTTCGCAACAGTTTTGTCGGCGTTAGCCAATTCTTTCGAGGCAAAGTTGGCTGGCAGTGTTCTGTTAAACAATGCTTGCAACGAGTTGTGGTATTCGAAAGAGGTCAGCAGCTTCACCGAGCGCATACCGTATTTAACCGGTGATGTTGTATCACAAGCTACGGCGCCGGTTTGTGTGCGACCTTTGAGCGACCAGAGATAAGCTGCCAAATGATCTGCACAGTTAGCGTCGGTGCAACCGCCCACACGTGGAAGCATTTGCTGACTGATGAACGTGGCCAGTCCTGCAACATTGGCGTCAGTGTAGTTGTTGACCGCGAATCTGGTTGGATAGGTAAAGGAATTCACATTGAACGCGAAGCCTTCAAATACACCATCGCTATCTGGATCTTCGTGGCAACCTGCACAACCCTTGGTCTTGAAGATATTTCCACCGGTGGTGGCATTGCCAAGGAAGGTTGCGCTGCTTGAACTGCCTGAGCTTACGGAGGTAGCACTTCTGCTCGATGAGCTAACCGATGTAGCACTTCTGCTGGAAGAGCTGGCAGAGGTAATCGGAGCGC
>NZ_JBRFPI010000328.1:0-5264 GCF_053579595.1 Cellvibrio sp. | reverse complement strand
AACTTGTGACCCATGCCTTGTAAGGGCATTGCTCTACCAACTGAGCTAACCGCCCAAGATTACACGCTTTTCAGCGCTCACCTTGTTGGTGGCGCGTATTCTAATCATGTAAAACTTTGGGTCAACCTTTTTTTTACAGATTCTTTAAATTTCTGCTGAAAAGTTAAAAAGCGGTTGCAAAACAAACACTTGTGATCGGTTTTTGCTCTTGGTGGCAAAATTTCCCGCTCTCGCTTATGAGTTGTTATACTCGCGCAAAATTTTCATCCAATGCCGCGGAAGCCTGTTTATGTGCGCAACTCTAATAAGACTTTGCACCTGTCTCGGATTGTTACTCCTTTCTTTTTCCAGCTTTGCCGCTATCGAAGTACATGAGTTTGATAACGATGTTGATCGCCAACGCTACCAAACCTTTATTGATGAAATGCGCTGCCCCAAATGTCAAAACCAGAATCTTGCCGGTACCAATTCGCCCATCGCTGAAGACCTCCGGCGTGAGCTGGTTTTCATGATAAAAGACGGCAAATCGGATAAAGAAATTGTGGATTTTATGGTGGAGCGCTATGGCGAATTTATTTTGTATCGCCCGCGTTTATCGCCTGCCACCCTGTTGCTCTGGGGCGCACCGGTCTTTTTACTGGTCTTTGGCGTAATCATGCTTCTACTTATAGTGCGCAAGCGTCGTCGCCTTGATGTGGCGGTGGATGTAGGTCTGTCGTCTACCGAGCGGGAGCGCTTGGCACATTTGCTGAATCCATCATCCAATAAAGAAACTGCCGAAAACGCAGATAAAAAATCCAAACCGGAGAAAAAATAATGACGTCCTTGTGGATTGGAGTGGCGCTCCTGAGTGTATTGGCATTGGGTTTTATTTTTTGGCCTCTGGTGCGTTACGGCAAACAGCAGAATGGCCAGTCGAGTGAAGTGGTTGCTGATCGTCTCGCTGAAAATGTGCGTTTGTTTCGCGAGCATATTGCGGAGTTGGAAGTGCAATTAACCGCAGGTCGAATCGACCAGGAGCAGTTTGAGCAATTGAAGTTGGAGCAAGAGCGTGCGCTGCTGGAGGATGAGGCCGATATTCGTGCGGCGCAGCAGAGTCGGACCTTGGGCGCTGGACTCAAAACACTCAGTGTTATTGGCGTTTTGCTTATCGCAGTGAGCTGGGGGCTTTATCAGCAATTGGGCAGTAGTGCTGACGTGGAGATTCGTTTGGCGCAGGAACTTAAACAAGAGTTGGATAACAAGGACTATGAGGCTGGCCGCAATCCTGATCCGGTGCGCGCGCGTGAGATGGTGCGTCTGATTCAGGCTCGCCTGGCCGATGAGCCTGAGCAGCTTCAATATTGGTTTTTCCTTGCGCGTATGCAGATGGATTTGAATGATTTTGGCCAAGCCGTCAATGCCTATCAGCAAGTTCTGCAGCGCGATGCGAGTTCCGCGATGGTGATGGCGGAGTTGGCGCAGGCAATGTTTCTACGTGACGACCGAAAGATGAGCCCGCCGATCACCGATTTGGTTGAAAAAGCCCTCAAAATTGAGCCCGACAACACTATGGCATTAGGCTTGGCGGGCATAGATGCGTTCGGTAAGAAGGATTACGTCAATGCCATCAAGTACTGGGAGCGCACCGTCAAGTTGACCGGGCAGGACTCCCCGGGGAGTCAAGCATTGGTTGCCGGTATTGAACGCGCAGCGACCCTGTATTTTGCGGACGGTGGCACTGAAGCGTCGCTTGCTGCCGCCCGTGCCGGCCGGCAATTAACTATCAACGTTAGTTTGGCCGAGGGAGTGACCGCGAGCCCTGAGCAAATTGTGTTTGTTTACGCGCGTACCTGGCAGGGTGCCAAAATGCCACTGGCGATTACGCGCCTACCAGTTTCCGAGCTGCCCAAGCGGGTAGTGCTGACCGAGGCTATGGCTATGACACCGGCGATGAGTTTAGGCTCGGTGGACAATGTGGAAGTGGTTGCCCGTATTTCGCAGGATGGGACCGCAGCAGCAAAAGTGGGTGATTGGCAGGGTAGTTTCGGCCCTGTGGATATGAAGGCGGTGCCGCCTGATGTCAGCATCAAAATTGATCAGAAAGTAACGCAATAATTCAGGTGTTTCGGCAAACCTCTGTGTTTCTGGGTGAAAATTAAACAGACCATCCGGCATTATGATTTTTGCTGGCGGCGGCGGGTGTAAAGCGGCACACAAATGTGTAGAATCCCGCCCTTACAGGTTTTTTTGGCATCTTTCCGAATTTTTATAAAAGCTAAAAAAATTAACAAAATCAAACAGCTAGGCAATGTGTGGTTGCCGGCGAATTATTTATTGAACAGGCGGGTTGGAGTAGGGCGCTCGAACCATATAAGCCTGATGAAATATGAGTGTATGGACCTATGCGGCTAAAGTGCATCAAGCTGGCTGGCTTTAAATCGTTTGTTGACCCTACCACGGTCAACTTCCCCAGCAACCTATGCGCTGTTGTTGGCCCGAATGGCTGCGGTAAATCGAACATTATTGACGCTGTACGTTGGGTTATGGGCGAATCCTCCGCCAAAAATCTGCGTGGCGAAAACATGACCGACGTTATTTTTAACGGCTCCAGCGGCCGTAAACCTGTCGGTCAAGCCTCTATCGAACTGGTGTTCGACAACTCTGATGGCACCCTCCTGGGCGAATACGCCGCCTTCACCGAAATCAGTATCAAACGCAAAGTCTCCCGCGATGGCGACAATAGCTATTACCTCAACGGCACCAAATGCCGCCGCCGCGATATTACCGATATCTTCCTTGGCACAGGTCTCGGCCCGCGCAGTTATGCGATTATCGAGCAGGGCATGATCTCAAAGCTGATCGAGGCTAAACCGGAAGATCTCCGTGTTTATATCGAAGAAGCGGCGGGTATTTCCAAATACAAAGAGCGTCGCCGTGATACCGAAAGCCGTATGCGGCGCACGCAGGAAAATCTTGAGCGTTTGACCGATATCCGCGATGAATTGGAGCGCCAATTATCGCGGTTGCAGCGTCAGGCACAAGCAGCTGAAAAATACGCAGAGTACAAAAAAGAAGAGCGTTTATTAAAAGCACAGTTGCAAGCGCTTAAATTCCAGCAGCTGGATCTGCAAGCGAAAGCCAAACAGGCCGGTATTCGCGATCTCGAACTGCGAATGGAATCTTTTGTCACCGATCAAGTAAACAAAGACACCCAAATTGAAAAATATCGCAGCCAATACACTGAGCTGGGCGATAAATTTAATGAAGTCCAAGGCCGCTATTACGCCATCGGCGCGGAGATTGCCCGCCTTGAGCAAAGTATCCAACACGCCAGTGAACGCGCGCGTCAACTGCAGGCGGATCTGGATCAAACCAGCCGCGACAGCAAAGAAGCTGAAGAAAATTTATTAATCGATACGCAAAAAACTGAAGCTTGGGAAGAAGAGCTGTTAGAGCTCGAGCCTGAGCTGGAAATGGTTAAAGCAGCAGAGGAAACCTCTGGCGAATCGTTGATTGATGCTGAAGAAGCAATGCAGCGTTGGCAGAATGATTGGGACAGTTTTAACCAGCGTGCGGCCGAGCCGCGCCAACGTGCCGAAGTTCAACAATCGCGCATCCAACATCTTGAACAGGTACAGCAACGTTTGTTGCAGCGTATTGAGAAATTGCGCGAAGAAAAAACCAACTTGCAAGATAGTTCGGAAGACGAGTCTATTCATGAGTTGACTGAACAACTCGCTGAATTGGATTTGGTTGCCGATGAAAAACGCATGCAACTGGATGCATTTGTTGAGCAGCTGGATAGCACCCGCAATGACAACAACCGCTTTGTAAATGAATTGGATCAGGCGCGCAGCCAATTACAAAAAATGCGTGGCCGCCATGCCTCGCTTGAAGCATTGCAACAAGCGGCAATGGGTGAAAAAAATAAAGCCGTTACCCAATGGTTGGCGCAAAATGATTTGACCAATAAGTCGCGTCTGGCTGATTCAATCAGCGTGGCTGACGGTTGGGATAAAGCACTCGAAACTGTATTGGGTAATGCATTGCAAGCGGTTTGTGTTGATCAGGTCGATGCAGTGACTGGCTTGCTTGAAAATCTCACCCAAGGCGAGTTGGTATTGTTTGATATCAATGCTAAATCAACCTCTTCCGCATCTACAAAAGCCTCATTGCTCAGCGCAAAAGTGACTGCCCCTTGGGATGCCCAGGGTCTGCTCGCCGGAATTTATATTGCCGATGATTTATCGGCTGCACTCGCTTTGCGTAAACAGCTTGCGGCAAATGAATCCGTTATCACCCGCGATGGTATTTGGTTAAGTCCCCACTGGGTACGTGTTACCCGGGACACAGATGCGAGCTCAGGTGTAATCGCTCGTCGTCAAGAGTTGGAAGAGTTAGCAGCTGCAATTGCAACTGCAGAAGAAAATATTGAAACACTCAATGTCCAACTGGAAGAAGGGCGTGCCGCAGTTAAACGCTTGGAGCAAGACCGTGAAACATTGCGTCGTCAGGTTGATGAAGAAAACCGCAAATACGGCGAGTTGCGTTCACAATTAAGCGCCAAACAAGTTCGCATTGAACAAATGAATATGCGCCGCGAGCGCGCGGATAATGAAATCCGCGAGGCGCGCGAACAAATGGAGCAGGAAGCTGAACATTTGTCCGAGGCGCGTATGATTTTGAGCGAAGCTATTGAGATGATGGAGCAGGATACCGACCTGCGTGAATCGCTGCTGCAACAGCGCGATGATATCCGCACTGGTTTGGATGCTGCCCGTCAGCGCGCCCGCCACGATAAAGATAAAGCCCATGAAATTGCCATGCGTTACCAATCGGTAAAAACGCAGTTGGATTCCATTCGTTTGGGCATTGGTCGTTTGCGCGAACAGGCTTCACGTTTGCAAGAGCGCCGTGAGCAATTGCTGGCCAGTATTGCGGACAACCGCGATCCGGTTGAAGAATATAAGTTGGAGCTGGAAGCCAGTTTGTCCAAGCGTCTTTCGGTTGAAGCTTCCTTGACTGAGGCGCGCCGCGCATTGGAAACCGTTGAGCACGAGTTGCGCAACTCGGAGCAGGCGCGCAACCGCGCTGAACAAGAAGTGCAAGCCGTGCGTGCGCATTTGGAGCAGGAGCGTTTGGCGGCACAAATGTTTGAAGTGCAGCGTGCGGGTATTGTTGAGCAACTGCAAGAAGAAGAATTAAATCTGGATATCATTTTGGCAGAGATGCCAGAAGGTACCGAAGTAAAGCCTTTGGAAGAAGAATTGGAAAGTCTCGCG
>NZ_JBRFPI010000327.1:0-5285 GCF_053579595.1 Cellvibrio sp. | reverse complement strand
CCGGTGTAAAACGCGGCAGCGGAATGGCGTTGGGGTCGCGATAAATTTCTGGCGGAAATCCGAGCGCGCGATCCACATTCATATCGATAAAGTCATCGGGGATCACATAATCATAAACGCCCATTTTGGGGTTGATGCCACCCGCAGTCGCTCCGCCGATCGCCTCTTCAACACCCAGATCATAAAGTGCCACCCAAGTCTCCAGCCATTTACCTTCACCGTGGGCATGTACGTAATAAAACGGGATACCCTCATATTCGGCGTAATAAATTTTAGGTGAAGTGCCTAATTTTGTTTCAATGGTGAATTCTTTTTTGATCAGTTTGCTGGAGAAAATAATGTCATTTAAAAAAGTCCCACCCAATACGGCAATACGCGCTTTGGGCGTTCCTTCAGGAATTTGCGCTGCCCCAGCGGCAACAGGTAAAAGCCATGAGCAAAATAAAACCGCCACGGCAATATTTTTTAGTGTGCAAATAAACATTAGATAGCCCTGTCATTTTGTAGACGCAGGCCATTGCAATGAACAATGGCCTGCGCGCAACACCTACGTGATAAGTCAAATATCAACCTAGAACTTGAAGGTCACCTTACCAACAAAACTGCGCGGCAATTCTGGCAACACAATGGTGCTACCAAAAAGATCCGGGAAGTTTGCACGGAAGTAGCGTTCGTTCGTCAGGTTTTTGCCTTGCAAACTCACAGACCACGCATCGGTACTGTAGGAAATGCCAGCGTTAAATAAGGTGTAAGACGGCAATTTAATAGCCCGGGAGAAACCAGAGTAAGTTGAATCAGCGTGCACCGCACTAGCGGTAAAGCTGTAACCATCGCCAAAATTGTAAGCACCAGTCACACTCATCATGTTTTCTGGAATACCCGATTTTTTAGCATCTTCTTCGCTGCTTACTGGTGTTAAACCCTGCATGACATAGCCGTAAAACAATGAAGGGTCAGTAACATTTACCAAATCACCAGCACCTGCAAAACCAAATTGGCTGCCACCGTCCAACGCTGTCAGGTTAGTAATTTCCAAATGCGTTAAGGCTGTAGTGATGGTGAAATCTTCGGTGATTAACAAGCGTGCTTCCAGCTCATAACCCTCACTCTGTGTTGTATTGTTACTCACCAAATCCTGCGCACTAAAATTGGTACGGGTTTGATCAAAGTAAGCAGCAGAAGCATACAAGCGATCATCGAAGAAATTACCCTTTACACCAACCTCTTTCAGCGTCGAATCCGCAAGCGCATTACCCGCCTTAGTACCGTCAGCATTTTCGATCAAACCGGGAGAGATTTCTGAACCCTGCCCCATTACGATTGTGGATTGCGTTGAACGAGTGGCGTAAGGAATAAAGCCATAGGGTAGCTGGTAGGACACGCTCATTGTCCATGAACCACCATCAACAGAGTCTTCCGCAGTAAAGTCAGCAGTGGGTACATACAACTTTGAACCAACACGTGTTGACGTCATATCGATCAGATCATAGCGTCCACCCAGTAAGACGCCCAGATTTTCGGCAATAGTGTAATCCGCCAAAATCGCAAAACCGTAATCAGTAAAATCACCCACTACATAATTGGCATAATCCGAATCAGTGCGAGTCGCTAACAGTTTGCGATCCAGACCAGTTGATGTACCTGTTAAATCGCGACGATCAAAGTATTCGAAATCAAAATCATCGCCTTGTTTGAAATCGGTATAGCGAATACTGGGCGATACTTGGTAGCTGGCTTTTAGCCAATCCGTATGATCCATATCGAATGCAAACACTACCTGATCTTCAACCACATAGGTATCAACAAATTGCGAAAAGCCGTAGGCATTTTCGTTAATATTCTCTAATTCTTCATAGAAGAATTTATTGGTGATGGTGAGAGCGTCTGAGGCTTCGTGAATTGTATCGAAGAAAAGCGTGCCCACAGTGGTCACAAGCTTGTCATCCGGTGCTACTAATGTTTGACTGCCATCCAATTTTGCGGTGCCAACATTTTGCAGTGCCCAAGCAGGATCCATCTGGGCATCGGTGGCCTCGTCTAGCGCCACAGTAAAAGGGACTCCAGGCATAAAGAAATTGCCTTTGACAAAAGTACCTTTCCAGGCAGTGTATTCATCCGGTGAATTAAAACCATCGCCGTCGGTATCAACTGAGGTAGGTGACCCTGTAATGTAAGTACCATGGTCAATCAGATCTTGTGTTACACGGTTCCAACCCGCCACCTGATTGCCATCAAATTCGTGATACATCCCACCGAATTCAATACGAGTAGACGGTGACAGCTCCATATTAAACGCAGCCTGCAAAACATTCTGGTCGGTACCTGAATTTTCGTAATAACTACCGGAGTTTTCCGTTTCAGCGTAAACGTAATAGCCTAAATCTTTTTCTCCCAATGATGCCGGACCACCTACTTCAGCGGTCACAATATTTTTATCCCAACTACCGCGCGTTACCGAGAATTGACCTTCTGGTTTATCGAGATATTGACCCGATTCAGCACGAGCAGACTTGGGTTCAAAGTTGAGGTAACCACCGATTTTTGATGGACCGAATATGGGAGATGCAGGGCCGCGTACGATATCAATACGATCAGACGCACCAATAGGCGTTGGATAGTTGCCAGGGTTGTTTACGCGGCGCATACCGCGAAAATACACTTCGCCCGGAGTTCCGCGCACATCTAAAGAACCAGCAACACCAAAAAACGATTGAGTGAAAGCACCAGGAGAAACCAACACTAGATCATCAATATCGCTGATGTTGTAGGCCTCCATCATGTCGGCGCTCACTGTAGTCAAACTACGCGGGGTTTCTACAATGGTCTTGTTAAAACCAAAAGCAGATTTACCTTGTTTGGTCATCAAGCCCATGGTGTCACCGATCACCAGGGTTTCTTCCACCGCACCTGCTGCAGCTATAGGTGCAACAGCTTGCGCCGCCACCTCTTCAGCTGACCACGCTGGCGCTGCAACAACACAACCCATGCTGATAAGTAACGCGAGTTTATTGCGGGTAAAACATTTGTGTATGGTCATAGCAAGTGCACTCCAAGGGTGTCTAATAATATGTATCAGGAAAGCTGTGCGAGAAATTGCAAGCGCTGTGCCATTTCCTGTCTAAATGGTTAACTCTTTAAAAAATACATATTAATTTCCTTATTTTTCAATTATTTAACTAATACAAAATACAGTTCAATCGTTTATATATTGAAAAATTACACGCTCAAAAAGGCACCTGGAGTAGATCGGGGCACAAGGGTATTGATGCAAAATAATGCGCCATGCACGCTCACTTGAACCAATATGTTGCACCCCGATTACCTAGTTGAAATTACAGAGGGAATAACGCTTGCAGGTAAAGCCGTAAGAAACAGGCTTGGTATTTTTCAAACTGCTAACACCATTTTTCACAAACGACTTTTGAAAAGTATCAACGCGCGCGCTGTAGGTTTTTAACAGCTGCGCCTTTACATCCTCTTCCACAAAACTGTATTGCAGCGAGTTGCGGCTGAGCAGCAACAATTCATCCCAAGACAAATTAAATTCTTTTACCGCGACAAAAAATTCGTCAGTAATATTGGAATCCCACATGCCGCGATCATCTGTTGAGAGCGCAACTGGAATTCCCAAACGCAAATATTCCGGGAAGGGATGCTGCGAATAATCGCTGACATATTCGAGCAACAAATTGGAAATTAAATTGATTTCCACCAGATAAGGACCATGGCGCATTTCGCGCAGCAATTCCGGATCGCTAATTAAATTCACACCGTGGCCAATGCGATCTGCACCGAGCATTAAAGTATCGCGGATATGGGAATTGGGTTCGTCTACTTCGCCAGCATGCACCGACAGTCGCACATTGTTGTATTTGTGGCGCAGCTCGCGCAGGGTTTGGGTAAAACGCAGCGGATAACCTTTATCGTTATCCTCACGCCCCACCATATTCACCGCCACATACAAATCGCGATGGCGCGAAACTATGTCGTAAGATGCGCGCAATTGTGCTTCAGCGCTGGGAACAAAACGCAAGATGGATTCCTGGAAACGCACGGTAACGCCGGTTTTTTTTGCATCAGCCTGTGCAAGCCGTTTGCGAAATATAGCGACTGCTTCGTCCTCACTGATCGGGCTACCATCGGGTTTAAAGTAACCGCCCGCCTCCAACATGGTCTCTAAATAAATCAAACCTTCATCGCCAAAGGCCTCCATATTTTTATAGAGAATTTCTGCAATCAGATACGGACTGTAGAGCAATTGATCCAAACGCTGCCAATGGGTTTGGAAAAATTCATCGCGGCCTTCGTGGTCATGGCTCAGGGTTACGCTATTGACCCAACCCGCTTTTTCTTTTTCGTCCAGGTCTTCCAAGCGTTTGTATTCTGCTTTTTCACACTCGGGCAATTGGTTATAGGTAGATTCCATAACATTGTTGAACAACATCAAATAAGGGCGATAACCGAAATTGTTGTCGGCGAAATCGCGGCAATTATTAATGCGCACCTTGGTGTAAAACCTATAGCCATATTCTTTTTGCGCGAGTGCAACCTCATACCACCAACCGGACATGACCGAGCCGCTGATATGGTTGTGCAAATCGCCGCCTTTAGGCATGGCATATAAAAAGCGGTACAAATCTTCATCGCTGGCAGTGGCTTTGAATTTTTCGAACCAATCGCTACTGGTTGCAGAACCGATTGCGGGGCTTGCTGCAGGAGCAGCTACACTCCAGGCAGCCATCAAATAACCAGCGATAACAATTACAACAAGTGCGGCGCGGCACCCTGCGAGGAAAAGGGTCTGAATACTGGGCAATAACATAAGCAGAGTCTCTGAAAATCCAGGAAGTTGTTTACGAGGGAGGAGCAAGACAGAGGGGCTAATGCAATTGTGATACCAGTGGGTGCGATTCCGCGCCAATAGCGGATTAGCCTTGTCAATATCCTGTCCAAATGGACGGGATTTGTTTTAATCTGGTGCAAGCTAGGCTTTTTTGCCCAGTAATATTGCGGCTTGCAGGGCGATATAGCGGAAAACACTAACCTTGAACGATGGCACAGAATTTGATAATGCTTAGACAAAACCCTGGTATTTATTAACGTTTTGTTAAGCCCACGTTTAACAGCCAAACAACAATGAGCGATAGTGCGAATGAGCGAAAACAACACCCCCCTAGGGACCCCCACCGAAGGCATGCGCTGGTATGTGGTGCATGCGTACTCCGGCATGGAGAAGGCGGCCGAGCGCAACATCATCGAGCGCATCAACCGCGCCGGCATGCAGG
>NZ_JBRFPI010000326.1:0-5287 GCF_053579595.1 Cellvibrio sp. | reverse complement strand
GTAAAAACCACCCTGCTCATGATCGACTGTATGCGCAGCCCACCAATCGGCAATAGCAATTAACTCCGCACGAAATTCTTGTTGCAGTGGCGCAAAACGTACTGGAAGACTTGCAGCCTGCATGGGTTACACCAAGTCCTTAAGCACTTTTAAATTTGCACTGATCAATTCATTGCGCACCGCAACAGAGGCAGCAGAGCGCAAACCATCTGCCGGCGTGTTTTTGCAATAGTCGATCAGCTTTTCCACCGTGGAAGTGGCGACATGCATGCGCGTATCGGATGACGCGTAATAAATAAAGACTTCATTTTTTTCATTCACTATCCAACCATTAGCGAATGCCACGTTGGAAACATCGCCCACACGCTCTGCGCCATGCGGTGCAATAAAATGGCCTGCCGGGCTGTGCGTAACAACCCAGGGGCGCTCCAATTCCGTCATAAACATATACAGCGTGTAACGCAAACCAGCAGCGGTATTGCGCACGCCATGCGCGAGGTTCAACCAACCTTCTGCAGTTTTGATTGGCGCTGGACCCTGGCCATTTTTGACTTCTTTAATGGTGTGGTAAACCTTGCCGTCTACAATCACTTCAGACTTCACTTCAGCACGGGTCATGTCATCGACCAAGCCCCAGCCTATACCACCGCCACCACCGACACTGATAAAACCATCTTGCGGACGCGTGAACAAACCGTATTTACCATCGATAAATTCCGGATGCAAAACCACATTGCGCTGCTGGCCGGAGTAAGTAATTAAATCCGGCAAACGCTCCCAGGTAATTAAATCTTTGGTGCGTGCGATACCGCATTGGGCTTCTGCTGCAGAGGTATCGTTAGGGTGATTTAAATCTTTGCGTTCGGTGCAAAATAAACCGTAGATGTATCCATCTTCATGTGCGGTCAAACGCATGTCATAGACATTGGTATCCGGGCGATCCGTTTCCGGCATGGTGATGGGGTAATCCCAAAAGCGGAAATTGTCGATGCCGTTCGGGCTTTCAGCAATCGCAAAAAACGATTTACGATCAACACCTTCAACACGCACCGCCAAAATATATTTGCCGTTCCATAAGATCGCACCTGAGTTAAATGCGGCGTTGACGCCCTGGCGCTCCATCAAATGCGGATTGGTTTTTTCATTCAAATCGTAACGCCAAAAAATAGGCGCATGTTCTGCGGTGAGAATCGGGTTCTCGTAACAATCGTAAATACCATTGCCGTGCGCTTTCACAGTATTTTTTTTGGTGACCAGCACTTCGTGTTGTTGCAACAGCGCCTTGGCTTTTTCTTTAAAACTACTCATGTTCCCAATACTCCAATGAGTTTTGCTAGTGTGTCGTTCTGATAGGTGTTTCATCACCCAACGGATTTAAACGTAATCGATTACACCGGTAGTTAAAAATTTTTGCGCTGCAGGAAAATCTGCAGCGCAAAAAATAACTATCAGGATTTAGCTAGTAAATGTTCGTCATTGGTGCCTTGCAATAGCACCGCAGGTGTATCTGCTGCATAGTCTTCCAATTTTTTGTACCAGTTAAACCAGAGGAAAATACTGGTAATAACTGCAATAACCATAGCGATAATAAATTCAGGCCAGTGTTTGATCACCATAAAAATCGGCGCGGCCACCAGTGAGGTTTGCCATATAATTCCTACCACCACATTGACTGCATCGCGCGCAAAATTTTTGTTGGCGCCAACTTGCGGATAGTCTTTTTGCACTTCGGCCAATACTGGCGCCCAGAAACCCCAGGGGCGAACTTTGGTATAAAACTTTTTCAGCACTTCCATATCATCTGGTTTGGTCAGCAGCGAGCCCATTACACAGGCGGCGATACAGGCAACGAACATAAACGGAAATGCATTGATGGGGGATATATCGGTAAAAATCAGTGGGAAGGCAATAGCAAAACCGGTGACCATTCCCCAGAAATAACCGTAACCATTAAAGCGCCACCAATACCATTTGAGGACATTGGATGCGGTGTAACCACCATAGAGCGCACTTACCAACCATTGAATAACTTGATTCAACGTGGGGATAAAAAAGCCGATAGCCACACCGAGGATTACAAACAACACCGAGATAAAATAACTCATGTGCACATAGGTCTTTGGCTCGGCGTCAGCGTTGATATAGCGTTTATATAAATCATTCACAACATAAGCGGGCGCTGCGTTTACCGTTGCTGCGAAGGTAGACATAAACGCAGCGAGCAAACCGGCAATTAATAATCCCAATAATCCACTCGGTAAAATTTCGCCCGCCAATACCATTGGCAATATCTGTTCAAAATCAACGTCTTTGCCCATCGCATTTAAATCGCCCATAAACAACCCGAGCGCGAGCACAGTTAAACCGGCAATCAACATGTAGCGCGGGAACATTAAAACGATGGTGACAAAACCACTCATTTTGGCTGCATCTTTCGGTGATTTTGAGGAGAGCACACGCTGCATATCATAAGTGGGTTGCGGCCCGGCCAAACTTTGCAAAGTGCCTTTAAACAACATCAGCATAAAAAAGATGGCAAATAATTCGTAGCCATCAGCGTCGATTTTGTCATTGGCAGCTGCCAGTTTTTCTGACCAATCCAGATGCAATTCCCAACTGAAGAAAATACTGGTCCAACCTTCCGGGATGGCGGCATTGAGCATTTCCGGTGAGACGCGCTGCATGGCAATAACACCAACCGCAATGCAGGCAATGGTCATAATCACAAATTGGAAAACTTCAGTGAATACCACGCTGAACATGCCGCCTTTCACCACATAGAGCGTCGTAATCGCAGTGATGATCAAACCGTAATACACGTCATTCATGTGCGAGTCGGTGGACAATTGCCAAGGCATAAATACTGCCGCAAATTTTCCGATACCGATAAATCCATAGGCGATAAACCCGATCACATTGACTAGCGCAAACAGCACCACAATTAAATGCGAAAGGCGCGCTCCGCGTCCCTCGCCAAAGCGGAAAGTAATCCACTCTGCGCCGGTCATCACACCTGAACGGCGCAACCATGCGGAGAGAAATACCATCAGAAAAATCTGGTTGAACACCGGCCACAACCAGGGAATAAACACACTGGTAAGCCCGTACACAAACAATAAATACACTAACCACATGGTGCCGGAGATATCGAACATGCCTGATGCATTCGACAAGCCAAGCTGCCACCAGGAAAGTTTATTGCCACCGAGAAAATAGCTTTTAATATCTTTTGACGCGCGACTGGAAATCCAGAAGCCCACCACCAGTGTTGCCATGACATAGGCAAGGATGATGGCTATATCCAAAACAGGAAGATTCATGACGCATTCCGAGTTTATTATGTGGATCAATATTGATCGCTATTCTTGTCTGATCCCGTCACGTCCATGCTGTGCCTCATTGACGCTATCGCCAGAAGGGCAGAGACTCAGGGTAAATCTGCAATCGTCAATGCTTTTCCAACCAAGCATATAGCATAGTTGACCATAAGCACCGGCATAGCAGCCTAATGTAACCGTTTACATTTTATTTTTCTAGTCTCTTTTGATTGGCTGTAGTAAATTTTCCGGCAAATAACCAAATCTCCAATAAATTCAATACCAATTCACCCCGTATCGGCTTCTTAAAGGTCGTTTTTATGTCCAATATTCGCGATGTTGCTCGCCTGGCTGGCGTATCTGTTGCAACTGTTTCACGAGCCCTGAGCAACCCCGAAAAAGTGTCTGACGAAAGCCTGGAAAAGGTTCATAACGCCATCGCCCAAGTCGGCTACCGCCCCAATATGCTCGCGCGCAACTTTCGCTCAGCACGCGCTTATGCGGTCGTGGTGCTGGTTCCCGATATCGCCAACCCCTTCTATTCGCTCTTTATTCGCGCCCTGGAAGACCGCGCCCAACAAAAGGGCTATGCCGTGCTGCTGGGTGATACACGCGGCACGCCAGAGCGGGAAATGGAGTACATCCGTCGAGTAGAAACCCGCTTGGCCGACGGTATAGTACAGTTGCGCCCCAGCTCGGAAAAAAGCCAGAACAACATTCCGCCCGATATCCCCTGCGTCAACGCCTGTGGCTGCGAATACACCACCGGTCCGGCGATCCGCATCGACAACCGCGCTGCCGCCAAAACCATGGTGAATTACCTGATCAGCCTCGGCCACAAGCGTATTGGGGTGATTTCCGGCCTCAAGGACAACCCCCACGCTATCGACCGCCTCGAAGGATATAAAGAAGCGCTGGCAGACGCAGGTATTCCCTTTGAAAAAGACTTGATTGCCGAGGGCGACTTCACCATGTGGTCCGGCCTGAACGCCGCCTTCCAGTTCTGCAATATGAAAGTTCGCCCGACTGCGGTGTTCTCGATGAACGATGAAATGGCAATCGGCGCTATGCAAACCCTGAAAAACCAGGGCATCCGTATTCCGGAAGATATGTCGGTCACTGGCTTTGACGATATCGCCTACGCCAAATATTCCGACCCCAGCCTCACCACCATTTCGCAACCGGCAGAAGAGATGGGCAAGATGGCGATGGATATGCTGCTCAAAGTGATTGAAGGTGAGCCATTGAGCCAGCGCGAGTGCGTATTGCCGACGGAATTTATTATTCGTAAAAGTACCGGGCCAGCTCCGGGGAAGAAATAACTTGAAGTTGGGCGCTGCCACCCCCACATCGGCGCCTAACTATTCTTCAACTTGTTGTTAAAAGCGCTTGGCATTTTTTGATCAATTGTGGGTGAATTATGAGTGACCTGTTTATTCTGCAAAACCAAGACAAACTTTTTCTCGGCCGCCAAAATAATTGGCTCGATGGGCGCGACTTGGCTGCACTTTACAAAACCGTGCACAAGGATGAAGCCATCAACCAGATGTTTGAGGCCAGTTCCAAAGACTACCGGCAGCGCATTAAAGTGCTCAGTTGCAGCGCCAATGAAAAAGGCCTGCCCCTGATAGATCCGGAATTACTGCCTGAGCCGCTGCCCAAAGCAGGTAAGGATTTATTTGAAACCCTGGAACAGACTGCTGCACCCGGCGCGCCGGATGAATCCGCAGCACCACAGGCTGACCTGACCTAAACTCTATTCACCACGTATCCCATTTTTAGGCTTCTGCGGCCTACCTGATTGCTCTTGCAGCTAAAGGAATCTGAAGTGTCTGTATCCCAAGGCTTAGACCAGCGCCTATCGCGCGAACTGCTCGCTACCTTTGCTGAACCAACCAACAATGCCAGCTTGCGTGGAATATTGCGCGGGCTGGAAAAAGAAAGCCTTCGCGTTACACCCGAGGGCACAC
>NZ_JBRFPI010000325.1:0-5289 GCF_053579595.1 Cellvibrio sp. | reverse complement strand
TCCACCAGAATCACATTGACCACGTTAGTCCCGCCGCCACCGCTGACGCTATTGGCGAGGAAGAAGTCGGCCAAACTTGTATCGTAGGGACGAGTGAGAATCGCCAGGGTCAGCAAAGCCACCCCCAAACCAGCGCCACCCGCAAGCAGGATATCGCGCACAATCCGGCTCTTATCGGAGTCGTTCGGCGTAATTTGCGGCAGGAAGTAGAGCGCCAGCATCAGTAGGATGATGGTCACTACTTCCACCGAAATTTGCGTGAGCGCCAGATCCGGCGCGGAGAAGCGAACGAAAGCGAGCGACAAAATCAGCCCCACCACGCCCAGCACCAGCAGCGCTGCAACCCGGTTGTGATGGATGATCACCGTCACTAGTGCAGCGATCATCATCACCGCCGCCAGCAGCAGACTGACCCAATCGACCGGAGTCAAAGCGACCTTACCCAGTAGCTGACCAAGCGGCCAGAACTCCACCGAAGCCATAAAGAGTGCAGTGGCGATAAACAGCGCCGCCGAGCGCTGCAAGGAGCCGTTTTCGATAGCATCGGTACAGCGCTGGGCAAAACGCACGAGGCTCTGCATGCGTTTTTCAAACTCTTCTTTTTGGTCCACACGATAGCCGCGCTCATAAAACGCAAACAGCCCTTTGCGCTGATAGTAGAGCAGCAATCCGCCAAGCAGCGCGCTGACACTCATCGCCAGCGGCAGGTTGATGCCATGCCAAATGGCGATGTGATAGTCGGGAATGCCCTCCCCCAGCACCGCGTAACTGGCCGCATCCAGAATGGGCGCGACCGTGAAATTGGGCAGGATGCCGACCAGCAAACAGAGCACCCCCAAAATCGCCATGGGCAAGATCATCAAGCCCGGCGGCTCGTGGGGCGGAAACTTGGGCAGGTTGATGGGGTTGCCGTTGAAGAACACATCGTGGATAAACCGGTAGGAATAGGCCACCGCAAAAATCCCGGCGAGCGTCGCCATCAGCGGGATAATCCAATCGAACCCGCCCATCAATTCCACCTGCAAGGTCTCGGTAAAAAACATCTCCTTGCTCAAAAACCCGTTGAGCAGCGGCACCCCGGCCATGGCCGAGGCCGACACCATGGCCACGGTCGCGGTGATCGGCATGTACTGCCACATACCGTTGATGCGGCGCATATCGCGAGTGCCGGTTTCGTGGTCGATAATGCCCGCCGCCATAAACAGCGAAGCCTTGAAGGTCGCGTGATTGACGATATGAAACAGCGCCGCCACCGTCGCTAGTTCGCTGCTAAAGCCCAACAACATAGTTATCAACCCGAGGTGGCTGATGGTGGAATAGGCAAGCAAGCCTTTGAGGTCGTGTTTAAAGAGTGCGGTGTAAGCGCCAAACACAAGCGTTGCGAGGCCAGTGAACGTCACCAGATAGAACCACAAATCCGAACCGGCCAAAGCGGGATACAAACGCGCGAGCAAAAATACACCCGCCTTCACCATGGTCGCCGAGTGCAAATAAGCCGATACCGGCGTGGGTGCCGCCATCGCATGCGGCAGCCAGAAGTGGAAGGGAAACTGCGCCGATTTGGTAAAGGCACCGATTAAAATCAGGATCAGCGCGACCGGGTAAAGCGGATGCGCCTGGATCAAATCGGCCGAGTTAGTGATCACTTGCAAACTGTAAGAGCCAGTGATCTGGCCAAGAATCAACGCGCCAGCGAGTAACGTCAGCCCCCCTGCCCCGGTAATCGCCAGCGCCATACGCGCGCCTTTACGCGCCTCACTCTTGTGCGACCAATAGCCAATCAGTAGGAACGAACTCAGGCTGGTCAGCTCCCAAAACACCACCAACAGGAGGATGTTATCGGCCAGCACTATGCCGAGCATCGCCATCATAAACAGTTGCAAAAGTGCGTAGAGGCGACCTAGGGAATCCTGTTTATCCAAGTAGTAGCGGGCGTAAAAAATCACCAGCAGGCCAATCACAAGGATCAAGAGCGCGAACATCATGCCCAAGCCATCGAGGCGCAGGCTTAAATCCATGCCCAGCTGGGGGATCCAATCCAGATGGAAGAAAAACAGCTGCCGCTCAAACAGTGCGGGCAGATAGGACACCAATAAACCCAGTGCCAATAATGGCCCTATCGCCGCCGAAAATGCGCAAATATTGCGCCCAAAGCGCTCGCATAATGGCGGTAAAAACGCGCCCAGCAGGGGCAGTAAGATGATCCACAACAATTCCATGCGATATCCCCGGAATGCTTGATGACAATGCACAACAGATGCATAACTACAGCCAGCGCAACAGGCTGACTATAAGCATAAAACGCAGACGAGTTTTAGATTAACGCCGGAGGATCAGTAAAAAAGGGATGGCGCTGGCACAGCGGCGAGCGGCTGCGCAGCCAGAAGGCGTTGGTGTTCGGATGTTCTGCATCCGATGTGTGGGCGAAACAGGAAATCAACATTCACCTGTTATACCCATTTTGGCTGGGCTATTCCAGTTAACAGTGGATTTTTCACAGTTTTTTGCGCGCGCTAACACTTCCACTCAAAGCATGGATTTGTGCACTAACACTCAGTCTCAATATTGACGGCCAAGCGCCGACATCAGTAACTTGCGACCCGTTACGGCCAAGTCCGTAATTGCAAACACACCACCAAACGATCACACCGGCAACAGGACAGGAAGCTTTACCTTCACCGGTCACAAGGATTTGTCTCTATGGAGCTATTTACCCTCAAAAAGAACTACCAACTGCAATGGGACGATATTCCCTTTATCGAGAACCCGGCATTTGGTCGGGAACACGCTTTGGACGCTATTCGCTACGGCGATAAAATCTGGAAGCGAGTCACCAATATCAAGGAATTTGTCGCTGAAGAAATAGGTCATTTCAATCCCTGTGGCAATAACTGCCAGACCGAACTCAAGGTCTATGACTTATTTCATCAAGGCACCTACTTCAGCGTCGCCCACCACAAACCCTTCGCCCCCGCGTTCACCTGGAAACCCGACGCGCAACACCCGAATAAAGGCGAATGGGTAATGCAAAACCCATGGGTTTATCCGACGTTTGTTAAAGAGCAGATAGACCGCATCACAACCCGGCATAAAAAAGTGTTGGCAGGGGAACCCGAGTTAGCGGCAGAAGCAGTCAATCTTCCTGCGATAAAACGTCAGGCTGAAAAGACATTACCCACCGCAGACAAGCCACCACTAAAACCTTATGTGGGTGATACCCTACACAAGCGAACCCATTCCGATGGGCACGCTAAAGATCCCTACACGCTGATGGCAAATGGTGCACCTCTAGGAGCTAAAGAAGGTGTGATGCCAATAGCAACAAAAGGCCTGGAGAAATTTCCGAAGGAATATAGTGAACTGATTAATGCTGGTTACCCTGATGTAATTAGTCGGAAAGACTTCAAAAATTTTTCGACTATTCACCCGAAAACATTAGCTCCCGATACAAAAATTTACCGTATTGTCGATGAAGGTAGCAGCGAGGCAGCGGGACAATCAGGTTGCTACTGGGCCTATTCAAAACCTGCCAATAAAGCCGAATGGCGCAGCAATTATGCGGTAAAAGATTCATGGAATGATAATGGTTATTACGTTGAACACACCGTAGGTACAGACGGTTTAAAGGCTTGGGAGGGAACTGTGGCAGGGCAAGAGTATCGCGAACACAATGGTAATGAATTCTATTTAAACGGTGGCGAAACACAGCTCTACATTTCATTTAACGCTCTCGGCGCATTAAATCCTAAATTAACCAATTGGCCAGAGGCTTAATATGAAACAGGAATTCAAAGAAACATTATTACTTAGAATGTTTTCCTCAATTGAATATATGGAGAAATACTCACAGCATTTTATCGTTTTTATCGACACTGGCTTATTCGCATTAAGCCAATATGAAGCATTAGCAGTAAAACCGGTAAATCATCCTAATTACTACATGGTAGAGACAGATGTCCGATTGTGGAATCTCAAAGTAAAACCGAACTTTATCGGAATGAGGGAAAATATAATTGAAGCAGTCGATAACGCACGACAGGGTAAGTTTTCAACAATACGCTCAGCTGCCGGAAACTTTCGCAGCCTGAGTCGCGATATGGATGGCATTCGTGAAGCATTTATGGATTTTATCGATCCCGCTATAAAGCAGCGCTATTTTGATGAGTGGAAAATTACCAGCACCATGGGGACTAACATTTACTTAACATTATCTAATTATTGGCGCCCAACAGAACTTCTCGATACGGATATTACCGGCAAAATTGCTGAGAAGGATTTACTAAAATACTTACAGCCTGGCGAACAGCCTTAAACAAAAAAGCCTTTGTGCAAATAACACAAAGGCTTTTTTGTTTTCAGAAAACGGCGCTCAATGAGCGCCGTTTTTTATTACAAACTTCTTATTGCTGGCAACCCACCTTACCCAATCCCAACACATAGTACTTGTCACCTGCCAGTGGCGAGTTAAATGGTGCCTGGCCATATTTACCAGCGGTTGCGCTCAGATAATCCACCAGCTCCTGGCCTGCAGCAAAGCGCCAGTGGTTGAGTGTGGTTTGTGATGTGGCTGAATAATTTGCGGCGAGATTGGCCACTGTACCCGAGCTAATCGTAAAGCCGGTTTTGGTGGTTTCATCGAGATTACAGGCGGCATCGCCGAACCAAACGAAGTTGCCTTCGCCGCGATAATTACCGCCGGTTACATCGCGAATCAGATTCGTTTGTAATTCAGTAAGTGATGCGGCGAGATCCGCTTTTTCCTGATGGATGCGGTTAACCACAAACATATTGTCTTCCTGCAATATGCTCGCGCCCACACGAATGCTGAGCAGGTCTTTGCGATAATTCACAAACACATTGTTCAACATATGCGATGTACCACGGCGGATCAGCGGCACGCGGCGCAGGGTATTACCCAGTGCCATATAGCTCGCATCGCGTGTCACAAATAAATTGTGGTGCATGGTGGTTCTGATTTGCGCGTCGATTGTGTGGCTATCGCTGGAGCTGTGTAGCGTTGCGCGTTTCACATCGAGGATTTCGTTGAATGACATGGTGATGCCATACGCGCCCACTTTTACATCAAACGCGGAATCGCCAGTGGTATCAAAAGTATTTTTGTGAATCCAGATATCGTGTGACGCGCCGGTGGAGCGAATCATATCCGGGTCAACATAATGGTCTTCGGTGTGGCCTGCACCTTTAAAATTCAGATGCGTAAGGATCACACTGGTCGCGGTTTGTGTCGGTTGGCCAGTGGAATCTTTGCCAATCGCAAAACCGCTAAAC
>NZ_JBRFPI010000324.1:0-5292 GCF_053579595.1 Cellvibrio sp. | reverse complement strand
TCCACCGCCAGGAGCCAGAGATGAAAGAAACAATCACAACAATGAAAAAAATTTCAACGCTATTATTTCCAATCGCTAAAAAAACATTCGTTATTGCCGCTGCTATTTCTTTCATGGCATCAGCACAAGCAGCCACCGGACCAGCGGAAAAAGAAAACTTAAAATTTGGTTTTATTAAATTAACCGACATGGTTCCTCTCGCTGTTGCGTATGAAAATGGCTACTTTGAGGATGAAGGACTGAGTGTAGAACTGGAAGCGCAAGCCAACTGGAAAGTTATTCTTGACCGCGTAATTACCGGCGAACTTGACGGCGCTCACATGCTCGCAGGCCAACCCATAGGCGCAACTATCGGTTTCGGCACCAGCGCACACATAGTCACCGCCTTCACCATGGATTTAAATGGTAACGCTTGTACCGTTGCTAACGACATTTGGAAAAAAATGAAAAAAAATGTCCCCATGGAAAATGGTAAAGCCGTTCACCCGATCAAGGCCGATGCGTTAAAACCCGTAGTGCAACAAATGAAAGATGCAGGCAAACCCATGCAATTGGGCATGGTATTTCCGGTATCGACACACAATTATGAATTGCGTTACTGGCTCGCTGCAGCGGGAATTAAACCTGGCTTTTACGCACCACACAAAGGTGATACCACCGGCCAAATCAATGCGGACGTGTTGATTTCGGTAACTCCGCCGCCGCAAATGCCCGCAACCTTGGAAGCTGGAACTATCAACGGCTACTGCGTAGGCGAACCCTGGAACCAACAAGCGGTATTTCGTGGCATTGGTGTTCCAGTCATTGCCGATCGCAATATTCGCAACGAAGTAGCAGAAAAAGTATTTGGTGTTACCAAAGACTGGGCCGACAAAAATCCGAATACACACATTCGTATTGTGAAAGCATTAATTCGCGCGGGTAAATGGCTTGATGAAAATAACAACGCCAATCGCTCCGCTGCAGCAAAAATGATTTCTGCTGGCCACTATGTGGGTGCTGATTACAAAGTTATGGCCAACTCGATGACCGGTGTATTTGAGTACGAGCGTGGCGACATTCGCAAAGAACCGGATTTCAATGTGTTTTTCCGCTACAACGCCACCTACCCTCACTATTCAGATGCAGTGTGGTACCTGACCCAAATGCGCCGCTGGGGTCAAATCCCGGAAGCCAAACCCGACAACTGGTACATGGAAATGGCGAAGAAAGTGTTTATGCCTGACATTTACCGCAAAGCGGTTGCCGACTTGATTGAAGACGGCACTATGAAAGCCACCGACTTTCCTGACTTGGAAAAAATGACCGGCATACGCGCACCCAACGCAACAACATTCATCGACAACATTGTATTTGATGCGACCAAACCAAACGAATACCTGAACCAATTTGCGATTGGTATTAAAGGCGATGAAAAACTCTAAGCGCACCACACCTGAAATAGTTTAGTTGCATGACAGAAAAAGCGAGATCACCAAAGAGTGGTCTCGCACCCCCCAGAGGAAATTGTATGAACAACGCCATCGCTCGTTTTAAAAAACTCTCTTTCGAGATGCCATCCGCTGAAAAAATACGCGGCATGGTGCTCGCGGTGTTAATTCCTTTTATTGGCCTGCTCGCTTTTTTACTGTTCTGGCATGTCGGCGCACCCAATATTAAAACCTCGCTGGGCGATTTCCCGGGCCCCAAACAAGTGTATGAGCAATGGAATAATCTCGTTGACGAATACCACGCCGAAAATGTGCGCGAAGAAGAATTTTATGCCCGCCAGGAAAAACGCAACGCGGAATTGCTGGCAAAAAATCCTGATGCTGAAATTCGTGTGCGCGAATTCTCTGGCCGCCCCACGTTTTTTGACAAAATTGAAACCAGCTTAATCACCGTGTTGTGTGGGTTTTTTGCAGCCACTGTGATTGCAGTACCCATAGGGATTTTGATTGGTTTAAGCCAACCGCTTTATCAAGCATTCAACCCTTTGATCCAAATTTTTAAACCCGTATCACCACTCGCTTGGTTGCCATTAATTACCTTGGTGGTGAGCGCGGTGTATGTGTCTGACTCACCCTTATTTTCCAAATCATTCATCATCTCCATGTTTACTGTCACGCTTTGCTCGCTCTGGCCAACCATGATTAACACCGCTGTGGGGGTTGCGGGTGTGAGCAAAGATTTAATCAATGTGAGCCGCGTATTGCGCCTCGGTTGGTTTACCCATGTGATTAAAATTGTGTTGCCATCCTCTATTCCGATGATGTTCACCGGCCTGCGTATTTCGCTGGGTATTGCCTGGATGGTGTTGATTGCCGCCGAGATGCTTGCGCAAAACCCCGGTCTCGGAAAGTTTGTGTGGGACGAATTCCAGAATGGTTCATCCGAATCACTGAGCCGGATTTGTGTGGCGGTATTGACGATTGGGTTAATCGGTTTCTTTTTGGATCGCACCATTCTCGCCATTCAGTCCTACGTGAATTGGGATAAGAGTGCAGTGGTACGTTAATTGCGTTAAAAAATTCAGTTCCCACAAATTAATTTGTTATCAAAGGCAGTAACAGAGGAAAACACTATGAGCCAGATTCATCTTGAATTGACCAAAGTCGGCATCGAATTTCCAACGCCCAAAGGCCCATTTTGCGCGCTGCGCGATGTGGATTTAAAAATTAAAAAAGGTGAATTTGTATCGCTGATTGGCCACTCGGGCTGCGGCAAATCCACCGTGCTCAACATTGTCGCCGGTTTGTATCAAGCCACTACCGGCGGCGTGGTTCTGAATGGCCGCGAAGTGAATGAACCCGGCCCCGAGCGCGCCGTGGTATTCCAAAACCATTCACTCCTGCCTTGGCTGACTGCCTACGAGAATGTAGAGCTGGGTGTGAAACGTGTATTCAAAGGCAAAAAAACCAAAGCGGAAATGCGCGAGTGGATTGAACACAATCTGGAATTGGTACACATGACCCACGCCATCCACAAACGCCCGGACGAACTCTCCGGAGGCATGAAGCAGCGCGTGGGTATCGCACGTGCGCTGGCGATGGAGCCGCAAGTGCTGTTGATGGATGAACCCTTCGGTGCCTTGGATGCACTGACCCGCGCCCACCTGCAAGACTCACTAATGGAAATCCAGAACGAGCTGGGTAACACCGTGATCATGATTACGCACGATGTAGACGAAGCCGTACTGCTCTCTGACCGCATTGTGATGATGACCAACGGCCCCGCCGCTACTGTGGGTGAAATCCTCGATGTGCCGCTCGCACGTCCGCGCAATCGCCTCGAATTGGCCGACAACGCCGAATACAACCATTACCGCTCAGCAGTATTGCGCTTCCTGTATGAGAAGCAAAAAAAAATTGAATCCATCGACGCTAAACGCGCCGAGAAGCAACTCGACAAAGACGCGCCTGCCAAGGCGAAAAGCGTCGCCTGATCTCGCGCTGGTTTGGCCCTGTGGCGCCCCATCGCCACTAGCCAGTAGTGCGAATTTGACCTCTGTTTGCCCCGGCTTGCCGGGGCTTTTTTATGCCTAAAAGAATGTGGGATTTACCCTTTAAAAGCCAAATCTAAAAAATAAGCGCATTAATTAAGCGTTTTGACTATTTTTTGGTTGGCACATTTTTCATCATTGGTATATATTATGCAGCATATTTTGACGACACCCATCCGTGATGGACCACGCACTTCTGGAAACAAGGCGCGAACTCCATGCAGCAAGCCATTAACAAACCCTATCTCCTCCTCACATCGAAACTGGAACAATCTCCGGTTACGGAATTTATTCCCGCGGTAGAACCCGTGACGCTCGGCGAGCTGGAGCAATTCACACAGCCAGAACAGCTAAAGACACAGGACGTCATAGATACCTACGCTGATTTAATTATCGATTACCTCAAGCAATTGAATATCGATACGGTCTTTGGCGTTCCCGGTGGTGCAATAGAGCCGCTGCTCAACTCGCTCGCACGCAGCGAGCGTGCAGGCGGCCCACGCCTTGTAGTGGCGCGCCACGAGTGCGGCGCGGCATTTATGGCCGATGGCTACTCGCGCGAAACCGGCAAAATGGGTGTGGTCTGCGCGACTACCGGCCCAGGCGCAACCAATTTGATCACCGGTGTGGCCTCGGCCCTGGCCGATGAAATTCCCATGCTGGTGATAACCGCACAAACGCCGCTGCCCAAATTTGGCAAGCGCGCGCTGCAGGAATCCAGCTGCACGGCCATCGATACCGTCGGCATGTTCCGCTACGTCACCCAGTTCAATACGCTGGTATCGCACCACGAACAGCTCGAAAGTAAATTGGTGTCGGCGATCATGGCAGCGCATCGCAAACCCAATGGCCCGGTACATATCAGTGTGCCTGCCGACGTGTTGCGCGCACCAGCAACTATCAATGCGCATATCCACAGCGACTTGCTGGTGCACGATTTCGCCATGGCCGATGATTCCGCTATCGCCCGCCTGTGCGAAAAGCTCGGCAAGGTCGATAACATCGTCATGTACATTGGCAATGGCGTGGGCAAAGCCAGCAAACAGATTATGGAGTTTATCGAGCTGACCGGTGCCGCGTTTGTCACCGGTCCTATGGGTAAAACCTGGGTCGATGAACATCATCCGCAATATCGCGGTGTGTTCGGTTTTGCCGGGCACGAGAGCGCCAGAAACCTGCTGCAAAGCAAAGAGGTCAACCTGATCCTCGCGGTAGGGACTGAGCTGGGCGAGCTGGGCACCAGCGGTTGGAAAAACGATTTGCTCAATACCAAACTCGTCCATATAGATTCATCGATTGAACACTTCACCCGCTCGCCCATGGCGAACCTGCATGTGTTCGGCAATATCGATGTGATCTTTGATCGACTGGTCAAAAGCGTACGCGAAGTGCGCAAATGGGGTCGCACCTGGCAAACACTGCCGGGTGCCGCCACAGAAAATGCCAACGGCGGCTTTTTCACTCTTAACGATGCAGACAAATGCCACTCCAACGCCAGCCCGGTAAAACCCCAGCGGTTGATGTGTCACTTGTCGCGCGCCCTGCCCGACGACACGCGCATTTTTGTCGATGCCGGCAACGGCTGGTCCTGGGCGACGCACTACCTTACCCGCTCCAACAGTGAAGGCCTGTACCGCATCGCCATGGGTTACGGCTCAATGGCCTGGTCGATTGGCGCAGCGATAGGCTCTGCGATCGCCAATCGCAATGCCCCGACGCTGTGTATCGTCGGCGATGGTTCCTATTTGATGAGCGCGCAGGAAATTACTGTTGCCGCACAGCAAAAACTGCCGGTGGTGTTTCTGGTATTA
>NZ_JBRFPI010000323.1:0-5369 GCF_053579595.1 Cellvibrio sp. | reverse complement strand
GGTTTCCGGTTTTGACAAAATGGTCGCACTCAGTGATACCAGTGCATCGCTTGAGGCCAGAGTGAAATCCTATCTCGATGCCAACTGTGCGCATTGCCATGGTACGGGTAATGGGGGATCGCAATGGGACGCGCGCTTTAATACGCCGGTGAGCCAAATGAAAGTGGTGAACCTCGCCACTACCGGTATTCGCGATTACCTCGCGGACTACGGCATTACCAATGCAAAAGTCGTTGCCGCTGGTGCTCCGCAGCAGTCGGTGCTGTACATCCGCGATAAGAGCATCAACCCGAATGACCGTATGCCACCGATTGGTCGCGCGCTGGAACATAAGGAATACATTGCGGTGTTGGAGCAGTGGATCGCCAGTTTGTCGGGCACTCCACCGCAACAAGGCAAGACGTTATTGTCAAAAGGCAAGCCGGTGACTGTCTCGTCATTTGAGGGTGGTTTTGTTGGCCCCAATGCTGTTGATGGTGATGTGTTAACCCGTTGGGGTAGTCAATTCTCCGATCCGCAATGGATCGAAATCGATCTGCAAACTGTGCAAAGTATCAGCGAGATCAAGCTGGTCTGGGAGGCTGCTTACGGCAAGTCTTACACCATTCAAGGGTCGCTGGATCGCAACCAATGGACACCCATAGTCACCAAAACCAATGGCACTGGCGGTGTTGAAACCCATACGAACTTGTCTGGATCCTATCGCTATATTCGTTTGAACGGCACTGTGCGCGGAACTGGCTACGGTTACTCGCTATTTGAGTTTGAAATCTGGGGCGGTACGGGTACTCCGCCGGTTGAGCCACCTGTGGAACCACCAGTGCAAACTCCAGTGCTGATCTCGCAAAACAAAACGGTTTCAACCTCGGCAGTGATTGGCGGCAACAACGGCGCGGCAGCGGTCGATGGCAATATGGGCACGCGTTGGGAAAGTGTGTTTGCCGATAACCAATTTATCCAGATTGATCTGGGTACCAAGATGAAAATCACCCAGATAGTGTTGGAGTGGGAAGCGGCTTACGGCAAAGGCTACGTGATTGAAGCATCGGATACCGGAACCGGCGGCTGGACTGAATTGTTCCGCACGACTACCGGTAATGGTGGGCAAGATGCCTTGACCGTCAATGGCCAGGGGCGTTATGTCCGTTTGACCGGTATCACGCGCGGCACCCAGTACGGCTTCTCGCTGTGGGAATTCCGTGTCTACGGCACTTCTCTGGATGTCGTGACTACACCAACTATTAGCATTGCCGCACCAACAGCGAGCCAACAGTTTGTGCAAGGTAACAACGTCAGCCTGCAAGTGGCGATTAGTGATACGGCCTGGTTTAGCAGCGGTGGGAGTTACCGTTACTCGCTCAATAATGGAACAGCGATCAGGGTTACCAGCGCAACGCCTGTCAATCTGGGTGCCTTGCCCGTCGGTACTCACAGTGTCTCGGTAACCTTGCTGAATGCACAAAATCAGGTGGTTGGTGTTAGTGGCACAGTTGGCTTCAGCGTTATCACGGGTGGCGTTACACCCACGACACCAAGCCCAGCCAAGCTGACGCCGACTGGGTCAACAGCCTCCAGTTTCGTCGGTATCAATACGATAGCGAGTGCACATGACGGCAACGTCGCGACGCGTTGGGAGAGTGAGCAAAGCGACAACCAATAAATCCAGTTGGATATGGGGAAAAGTGTGCACTTCACACGCGCGGTGCTGAATTGGGAAGCCGCTTATGGCAAGAGCTATGTGATCGAAGTGTCTGAAAATGGCAGCACCTGGGAGATCGCGAACACCACTACCAACGGTGACGGCGGTATCGATACTCTGGTACTGGATGGCCAGAAAGGCCGCTATATCCGTATGCGTGGTGTACAGCGTGCGACTGGCTACGGTTATTCACTGTTTGAGTTTGAGGTTTACGGTGTCCCTGCCGATGCAAATCTCGCGCTCATTAGTTTCCTGTCGCCGGCAAATGATGCGGTGATCGCGCAGACGGAGGCAGTGAAATTCCGCGTTGCCATTACCGACGCGAATTGGTTCGCTGGCGGTGGTTATGTCTATTATCTGGATACCAACCAGGCGGTGCGTGTTAACAATCTCAATGAAATAAATCTGGGGCTATTGCCGACTGGCCAGCACAGCCTGCGCATCAGCTTGGTGAATAGCAGTGGAGTGGAAGTCAGTGTGCCCAAGGTGCGCAAATTCCGCGTGAGTTGCGGCACGACTTGTCCGAAAGTGTTGGTCTTCTCCAAAACCTCCGGCTTCCGCCACGACTCTATCGCGGCCGGTATTGCGATGGTGCAGCGGATCGCCCAGGACAATGGCTACATAGTGACGACCTCGGAAGATGCGAGCCTTTTCACCACCGCGAATCTCGCGCAGTACTCCACGATTGTATTTATGAATACCACTGGCGACATCTTCACTGCTGCGCAGGAAGCGGCGTTCAAAACCTATATGGAAACCGGTGGCGGTTTTGTCGGTACTCACTCGGCGGCGGATACAGAGCACGGTTGGCCCTGGTATACCGGAACCCTGTTTGCCGGAGCGGAGTTTATTCATCACGGCGATGGAATCCCGCGCGCAAAAGTGAAGATCGAGAAACTGGAAAATCCGTTGGTGAAACACATCGGTGCTGAGTGGATGCTCGGTGATGAATGGTATTTTTGGAAAACCAATCCGCGCGGAGTGGGCAATGTTGAAATTCTGGGCACACTGGATCGCACCAGTTATGTCTCGAATTATCCGGTTGCCGACCATCCGGTGATTTTCACCAATACCATCGGCACTGGCCGTATGTTCTACACCGCGATTGGCCATGTCGATGCGAATTTCTCTGATCCTAATATGGTGGAGATGATCCGCAAAGCGATTGAGTGGACGTCTGCCAATTAATTAGCAATCAATTATTAAGTTTCATCCTCGCTTCTCCGCGCTGTTAATACAGCGCGGATTTTTTCATGCAGCTTTGGTGTCGAAAACGTTATGAACAACAATAAAGTAAAAAACCGATTTAAAAATATTTCACATCTTTCAATGAATGTATTGCCGGCTGCTTTGTTATTGAATGCAATGCCGCTTTTTGCACAGCAGAATGCTATCGAGCAAATCATTGTTACGGGAACATACAACCCACTCACTATGGAACAAGTGTCATCCAGCGTGAGCGTGGTTGATCGGGAAATGTTGGGGCAATTGAATAAAACCAATCTGGTCGACGTACTGCAATCGGTACCGGGCGTATCGATTGAGCGGCAGGGCGGCCCCGGTGGATTAGCGGTGGCATCCATTCGCGGTGGAGAATCAAATTACACGGTAGTGATGATTGATGGCATCGCGATGAATGATCCAGGCAACAGCCGTGGCGGTGCATTTGATTTGGGCAGCATCAATGTGGATTCTATCGAGCGCATTGAAATTGTACGCGGCCCGCAGTCTGCTATTTATGGTGCGGATGCACTTGCCGGTGTTATTAATATTATTACGCTACGCCCGAAACAGGGCCATCAGCAATCGATATCTGCCAGTGTTGGCGATGAAGGTTTTCAGCAAGCGGGTTTTAGTGCGCTGGGTGCCGGTGATAAAACCGATTATGCAATTCAAGCGCGCGAGCGCGATTCAGGCGAACCGGTTACAGGAAGCAGGGCAGAAGACAGTGAAATTAATTTACGTTTGGGGTGGCGACCAACAGATGCACATTCTATAACCGCAAGCGTCCGCTATTTTGATGGTGACCGCAGCAGTTATCCTGAACAAAGCGGCGGTCCTGAATTCGCCACATCACCTGCATTGGATTACACCGACTATTCCGATAAAAATGCAGCCTTGGGTTGGCAATTCCAGGTCGCCGAACAATGGAAAAGCCATTTGCAAGCGACACATTACGAGCGCAGTGAATCATTTGATTCGCCGGGTATTGCCCCTTACAACGCAATTCCTCCCAATGGTGCTGACACCGAATTTAAACGTCAGCAAATATCCTGGATCAACACCATTGGCCAGCAGGGAAAATTATGGGCGAATATCGGTTTGGAAAATCGTAAAGAAGAAGGCGACAGCCGCGGCTATTTGAATTTCGGTTTTGTAAAGCCGACAGATTTTGCATTGGATCGCACCACCGCCAGTGGCTTTCTTGATCTCAATGCTCAACTGAATGAAAAATTATTGTTGCAGGGTAGTGTGCGCAATGATGATACCGATGGTTTTGGTAGCGAAACATCAACCAGACTGGGGCTGCGCTATCAATTATCTGAATCTATTGTGTTACGTGCGAATCGCGGTGACAGTTATAAATTACCGAGTTTTTTTGCTCTCGGGCATCCATTGGTCGGTAACGCAAATTTAAAACCTGAAAAAGTCGATAGTTGGGATGCAGGAATTGCATGGCAAGTATCCGGCCAACTCAGCACAAGTATCGATTATTTTGCCAATGATTTTCGTGATCCCATTGATTTTGACAGCGAGCTTTTTACCAACGTCAATCGTGAGCAAATCAAAACCAGCGGTGTCGAGTGGCAAGCGCAATGGAGCAGCGTGGATAATCGTGTAGGGTTGCGTGGTAATGCGACCTATACAGATATTGATGTGAAAGATAGCGTTTCAGTTTTGACGGGTAGACCTCAATGGCGCGCAGGAATAGCAGCGCATTGGCAGCTCAGTGAGAGTTTGCGCACCAGTCTGGATTATCAGCAAGTGGGTGAGCAGTTTGCAACCAGTCAGCACACGGGCGAGGCAAGCTTGCATGAATTGGATGATTACCAACGGTTTGATGCCAATCTGTTTTGGTCGGTGAGTGAATCATTGGGTATGACTGTGTCAGTAGAAAATCTATTTGATAATGCCGCGTATTCAGCGGTCGGTTTTCCTGCCCCAGGTTTATTGTGGCGGCTTGGCTTACAGTGGAAAACGGGGCAGTAATAATTATGGATACCCGCGTTCGCCGGTATGACGAAAGTGCAATCTGTTGGATGTTTCTTTATTCGTCACTCCTGAGAATGCGGGAGTCCAGCATTTGTTGTAGGTGCCCAAGCTGAGGGTATGACGCAAAGTATATTTTCCTATTATTTATTTTCTATTTTCACGCACCAAACGTAAGGGTAAGCGATCACCACGAAAGCCGTTGTAATAATTTGATGCGCCTGTGGCAAAATCAACTGTTTGCGCATGCTCAGGATAATTCTGATAAGTTGATATTGACCAGTAGGGAGCTTCCAAGGTTAATTGAAAAATTTCAGGATTAATTGTTGGTTTTGCGGCTGTGTTGGTTACCAACGTCTTTAACTCATCAATGGTCGGCACTCGCCAGTCGTCAAAACCACATAATTTTTCAGTATTGGTTGCATTGAGCAGGCTATTCCAGTCATCAAAAAAAATCGTT
>NZ_JBRFPI010000322.1:0-5405 GCF_053579595.1 Cellvibrio sp. | reverse complement strand
GCAATACCTTGATAGATAGACGTGCCGCCGGGGAAATCGGCATTTACATTACCGGTGCCCTGCCAGGTGATGCTCCAACCGCCGGATTGTTTACCGATATTGTCAGCGCCATCGCCCGCCACCAAAATTTTACTACTCGCTTTTGCCGGCAATGTCTGTACGTTGTTTTTCAGCAACACAATCGATTCGCGCACTGCTTGACGCGCAACCGCGCGATGCTCCGGCGAACCAATTACTTCGCGCTTACCGGCAAGCTCACGTGTGGATGGAGCACCTTTTTCAAATAAACCCGCACGCAATTTCACGCGCAAAATACGCGCTACTGCATCGTCCAGACGCGCCTGCGAAATTTCGCCACTTTTTACTTGCGCCAGCGTGTTGTGATACAGCTCTTTCCAGTTCGCATCCGGCGCCATAAAAATATCCAGCCCGGCATTGATCGCTTGCGGGCAGCTCACTGGCGTACAACCGGAGACAAATGCATGGCCATTCCAATCGCCTACTACTAAACCATCAAAACCCATTTGGGTTTTTAATTGGTCGGTAAGTAAATATTTGTTGCCGTGCATTTTCACATCTTGCCAACTGCTGAACGATGCCATCACCGTTTGTGCGCCCGCCGCCAATGCAGTTTCATAACCGGCATTGTGAATTTTTACTAATTCTTCTTCACTGATCTTGGCGTCTCCACGATCCTGACCACCTTCAGTGCCACCGTCAGCAAGAAAGTGTTTTGCAGTGGCGATCACATGGCGCTCGCTCAACAAATCCGCACCGGCAATTCCTTGCAAACCCTCTACCATTTTTCCGCCGTAGGATTTAACAACCGCAGGATCTTCAGAATAGGATTCATAAGTACGGCCCCAGCGATCATCGCGTACTACCGCAAGTGTTGGGGCAAAACTCCAATCGATACCGGTCACTGCAATTTCCGCCGCCGTCGCCGCACCGATTTGCTTGATCAATTCAGGATTGCGTGTTGCACCCAGCGCGATGTTATGCGGGAACAGGGTTGCGCCGATAATATTGTTGTGGCCGTGCACTGCATCGGTTCCCCACATTACGGGCACTGGCACACGGCCACCTTCGGTGCTCATGGATGCGTTATAAAATGCATCGGCCAACGCAATCCAATCTTCCACTTTGGCGTGTTTGTTCTCGCCGGGAAATGACCCTCCACCATTCAAAATAGAACCCAGTGAATACTCAGTGACATCCGCAGGCGTTACCAAACGTAACTCGGGTTGGATCAACTGCCCTACTTTTTGTTCAAGGCTGAGCTTGCCTAACAGCTCGGTAATTTTTGCTTCTATTGCCGGATCTTTTTTAACCGCACTTTGCACACGAGGCCAAAGCGATTGTTCAGCCGCCGGTGCTGGTGTGACCGCATTATTAGCAACCGTTGCCTCGTTAGATTTTTTATCGCAACCGATCAATGCGGCTAACACCACTAAACTGCAGGCCGCCAACGTACCCAGCTTATAAAAATCAGGCATAAATTACCTCGCCAAAAAAATGTTGTTGTAAGTATATTGTTGTTGTCCGAGCCAGTAGCAGAGGTTGATTAAAAACAATAATGACTCCTGAAGTAAAAAAGCCCCCGCTTTCTACTGAGAGGAAGAACGCGGAGGCTAAGCAAGGAGAATTAACAAAAGTAGCTAGGGTTGGCATAGATCACCTAACTAAGCTTGCTAACACCCATGGGGACCTGACATCACCCAGGGGTTCATCTGCTAATGAGAAAAAACACACCAGCAACAACTCTTGTGCGGCTCAACCACGGGCACAGCGCAAGATTTTGTGAATGAATAGTGGCACCAGATGACAAAGGCTGTCGTCCCACTTTTGCTCGCAACTCAACGTGGGGCACATCACTTTCGCACGTGCGCTTATCGCTGCTCGCGTTCGGTTAAAAACCAGTGCAGATATCCAGTCGAACGCGCATAAAAAAGCATCATCTTCATCCTAATAAAGATGCAAGCAAGTTAGCACCGGCTCCATGCTATATAGCAACCCAGTTTTAAAATCCGCCCAAAGTGGGACAACTTAAGCATTTTGTTTTTGATAGAGTCCGGCCGAAGGATATGAAGCACCTATTTAGATCCAACTCAATATGCATTGCTAAGGAGATAACAGCATATGCCACAAGCACTGAAAATGACCTTAATTGCTATAGCATCCGCCATTGCCGGTGCGGCTCTGGTAAACCAGTACAACAATAATCATTGCCAAGTTGATATTCGTTCCCAGCAGAACGCCACGCTGACGGATGAAAAAATTGCACAACTGCAGCAAGAGAACAGGCAGTTAAGCGCTCAGCTTAAGCAGCAGAACTCCCGCACATCAGCACCCGCCAATCCCATTGCAGACACAGCGCGGCATCAACAGCGGGCAAATAGCAGTCAATCTTTGCCAGAAAACAGCAAAGTAGACGAATACGTGCTGCGCAAATCAGAACGTTTCAGCAAATGGCTGGAAGACACCCTTAAAGAAAATGGCAATGTTGATTTGAATAAAGAAATGCAGCGCCGTTTTGACGCAGA
Organism: Cellvibrio sp.; assembly: GCF_053579595.1. NCBI lineage: Bacteria > Pseudomonadati > Pseudomonadota > Gammaproteobacteria > Cellvibrionales > Cellvibrionaceae > Cellvibrio > Cellvibrio sp. The sequence goes on along the minus strand of NZ_JBRFPI010000322.1, from coordinate 2,862 downwards.
AGCAATCGATCCCGTTTGGGCAGCAGCGGAAGAACAGGAATATTTTTCGTTATTTAGCCAAAACCCGGAATTGTCTGGTTTGGCACTGCGCGAAACACAATGCCGCACGCAACAGTGTGCAATCACCGTCAGCGTTACTGACCTTGATCAAGCTAATCAACTGGCTGAAAAAATGGCGTCGGTACTGCGCCAAAAAAATAAATATCCAATGATTATTGCAGCCACCGACGAGCAACAGGGCATCACCAAACTCTATATAGGGAAAGATGAAACCAGTTTTGATTTTAATTGAATCCATCGGAACCAATTAAGATCAAAAAATTAGACAGGATTTCTAATTCGCTGAAATATCAGCAGTGATGCTAACAGCCGTCACCGTGAACACAAGGCAGGAGGCCGGTGCGAATTCACTTGGACAATAACCTTAATATTAATAGGAGTTTTTATGAGATTTTCAAACATAATCGCAAGTCTTGGCTTTGCCTTTCTCAGCAGCGTGGCAGTTAGTGCAAGCGCGCAAACCACCACTGTACCTTCAGGCTGTAGCTGGACACTTGTCAGTCAACAATCTGGCCCTAGCAGCGCCATTATCACTATGGCCTGTAAATTAAATGGTGTTTCACTCGCAACACGCGAGCAACGCTACAGCGCCTATTCCCCTGCCACCTGTAGCATTCAATGGGTTGCATCGGGCTATACCTGGAGCGGCTCGTGCGACAGCGCCCAAATTCTTAAAGTGGTACCTGTATCACCAACCAGTTGCAACACTGGTGCAAGCACCATCTATCAGCCCGGCCCAGGAACTCCAGCGTTCAACGTCGCTGCATTCTGTGGTACAGGTTGCCCTTACAGCGTACAACCTCAAGCAAACTATTCTTTTCCTCCGTTAAAATATACCTGCCTCTAATTCGTTCTTGTTAACGCAGGATTGAATCAGGTTAATCCGGGTGGTGCATAATCACCCGGATTATCACTGGCAACTCAAGGTGCCAATGCTTTGCAATAGTGATCAAGAAATTGCTGGTGACTGGGGAAACGCGCCAAATATTGGTCGTGTTCCTTTTCAATACTCTTCAGTAAGCGCACCAATTCTTCATCGGATAATTTATCTACCACCGGATGGTAACTACGCGGTGTTATTCCCTGCCCCAACATCACTTGTTGCCACGAGCCTTCGTGAAATAATTCATCCTGTTCTTTGAATACGCTGGTGGTATTTTTATAAACCTGGATTTTGCGCGCGAGCGTATCCGGAATCGACATAGTGCGGCAGTAATTCCAGAAGGGGCTGTCAGTGCGCTGGGTGACGTGGTAATGCAAAATAATAAAATCGCGGATGCGCTCGTATTCAAATTGCGATTGACGGTTGTACTCCTCCACTTCTGATTGGTTGATATCGTCGCCAGGAAACATTCTGATCAGGCGCACAATGCCCGTTTGGATAAGGTGCAAACTGGTGGATTCCAGCGGCTCTAAAAAGCCACTCGCCAAACCTATAGCAATACAGTTTTTATTCCACTGTTTTATGGCGCGACCGGTTCTGAATTTAATCAAGCGCGGCTCAGTCCTTGTTGCACCGTCGAGATTTCCCAACAATAATTTTTTTGCATCTTCATCGTTAAGATAGCGGCTGCAATATACCAACCCATTGCCTACGCGATGCTGTAACGGAATACGCCACTGCCAACCACTTTGATGGGCAATTGAACGCGTGTAGGGAATTGGCTCGCCAACTGATTCGGTTTGCACAGCAACGGCTCTATCGCAGGGGAGCCAATGCGACCAGTCTTCAAAACCGGTATGCAAGGTGTGTTCAATCAGCAGCGCACGGAACCCGGAGCAATCAACAAAAATATCGCCTTCAATTGTTTGACCCGAGTTTAAGGTCACCGACTGGATAAAACCGTTATCCGGATAGGTTTGTACTGTGTCGATCACACCTTCAATGCGCTCAACACCGCGCACTTCGCTGTATTTACGCAAATAGACAGCATAGAGCCCAGCATCAAAATGATAGGCGTAGTCCACACCGGAATTGGGATCGATAAAAAATTTATTGCTATTGGCAGTGCGAATATTGAGGGAATAATCAAAATAACTTTTTGCCACCCCCAAGTGTTTGGCTTTAAGCCAAAAATGTTGGAAGTTGGCCATCCACGAATCTTTACCTACCAAACCAAAGGGATGCATATAGACATCACCTTTTGCACCCCAGTTTTCAAATTGAATACCCAGCTTGAATGTACCTTGGGTGTTGCGCATAAATTCAGCTTCATCGATGCCTAACAGTTTGTTAAAAGATTTTACCGCAGGGATAGTGGCCTCACCGACACCCACAGTGCCAATAGCATCCGATTCAATCAGGATAATTTTTTTGGTGGTGCCAAAGGCATTCGATAAAGCTGCAGCAGCCATCCAACCTGCCGATCCGCCGCCGACAATGATGATTCTTTGATTATTTTTCATGGAATTGCCCGGAGTAAAAACCAGTATTAGTAAAAATGCTATTAACGATTCAAACGATTGAGTAGTTGCGAGCGCAAGCGGCGCGCAGCCATTTCATCCATGTCACCCAATATGCCCCGTTTTTCTTGCGGAATATGCTCAAACTTTTCGGGGCTGGAATCGAAAATGTAATGATCAAACATATTTTTCCAATGCTGACGCTCATCTGCCGGAAGGGTACGGATATTCATCATTGCATGAGTGAAAGCATCCTGCGGTGAACCTACGTAGGAGGGAAAGGCTGTCCACCAATAATTCACCATCAAATTAAAGGGCATCAAACCTTCTACGTGGTGCCACCACATACTGGGAATATAAATCGCATCGCCTGCATCCAGTTCCGCGATTTGTGCGTGC
>NZ_JBRFPI010000321.1:0-5412 GCF_053579595.1 Cellvibrio sp. | reverse complement strand
GAAAAAGGGCGATCGCGTATGCATCTATATGCCGATGATCCCGGAAGCGGCTTATGCCATGCTCGCCTGTACCCGTATCGGCGCAATTCACTCAATCGTATTTGGCGGCTTCTCGCCCGAAGCGTTAAAAGACCGTATTCAGGATGCGGAATGCCAAGTCGTGATTACATCAGACGAAGGTCTGCGTGGCGGCAAGCGCGTCCCACTGAAAAAGAATGCTGATATCGCATTGACGCAATGCCCCGGCGTTCACACTTGTATTGTGGTCAAACGTACCGGTGGCGATATCGCTTGGGATGAAAAGCGCGATTTCTGGTACGAGGATCTCGTCGAGCGTCAGGCGAATGATTGCGAACCTGAAGTCATGGATTCCGAAGATCCGCTGTTTATCCTCTACACCTCCGGCTCAACCGGCAAACCCAAAGGTGTATTGCACACCACCGGTGGCTACCTGCTGCAAGCAGCCATGACCCACAAGTACGTGTTCGACTATCAAGAGGGCGATGTCTACTGGTGTACCGCCGACGTAGGCTGGGTAACAGGCCACAGCTATATCGTCTACGGCCCGTTGACCAATGGTGCGACTACCCTGATGTTTGAAGGCGTGCCGACTTATCCTGATGCTTCCCGCTGCTGGCAAGTGATCGACAAACATGGCGTTAACAGTTTCTACACCGCACCCACTGCGATTCGCGCATTAATGGGTGCAGGTAACGATTACGTTACCAAGACCACGCGCGCCAGTTTGAAAATACTCGGCAGCGTAGGTGAACCGATCAACCCCGAAGCCTGGGAGTGGTACTACCGCGTAATCGGCGACAGCCGCTGCCCGATTATGGATACCTGGTGGCAAACCGAAACCGGCGCCCACATGCTCACTCCATTGCCTGGTGCGATTGATCTCAAGCCCGGCTCTGCAACCGTCCCTTTCTTTGGCATACAGCCAGTGCTGCTCGATGCGGAAGGCAAAGAAGTAGTCGGCGCAGGCGAGGGTAATCTCTGCATCAAGGCCGCTTGGCCAAGCCAGATCCGCACCGTGTATGGCGATCACCAGCGCTGTATCGACACCTATTACAGCACTTATCCCGGCTACTACTTCACCGGCGATGGTGCGCGTCGCGATGCCGATGGCTACTACTGGATCACCGGTCGTGTGGACGATGTGATCAACGTATCGGGCCATCGTATGGGCACTGCCGAAGTCGAGAGCGCTCTGGTATTGCATGATAAGGTTGCCGAGGCTGCAGTGGTTGGCTATCCGCACGATATCAAAGGCCAAGGCATTTACGCTTACGTCACTTTGATGGCAGGCGAACAACCAACTGATGAGCTGAAAAAAGAATTGCTGGCATTGGTAGTGAAAGAGATCGGCGCTATCGCTCGACCAGATGTTATTCAGTGGGCGCCCGGTTTGCCAAAAACCCGCTCCGGAAAAATCATGCGCCGCATCCTACGTAAAATCGCCGCCAACGAACTGGATTCACTGGGTGATACCTCAACCCTCGCTGATCCGGCGGTGGTAAATGAGTTGATTGAAAATCGCGCTAATAAATAATTGCGGTCTATTCGCTGTGATAGAAAGGGAGGGTGCTTAGTGGCACCCTTTTTTTATGCAGAAAATTATTTCTTTTCCGGGATGGGCGGCTTGATTTTTTGAGCCACTTTAAACGCGGGGCATGGGGTTGGTTCTTTGATGTTGTCTTCCAATGATTTGATGGTTGCTTTTACTCGTACAATATTTTGATAAAAATCGGTAATGATTAATGTGTTCGCAGTTTCCAGTGTAGTGAGATGTCCATCGCGAGGAACTAATGGGCGCACAGTAGCTAATACGCTGCCTGCCCACGCTTTTTGCAAATGAATGGAGGCGGTGACGTATTCATCATCAGCATAAACTTTTCCTTTTTCGACGACAGGAATTGCGTATGCACGAGCTTCAGATATTGGGATGATTTGGATGTAACCGCTGGATTTATAAGCAGTAAAACCGTTGATCTTTAATTGACTCAGCAGCTGGCCATAACTGAGTGGTTTATCAGTGAGATTTACCGGAATGTTGGTATTGGCATGATCTCTACCCACTAAAACTTGTGTCTTTAAATCTCTTTCGGCACGTTGTGAAAACTCAGACAATTTCATGCTGGTCGCGGTATGGAGTGAAGCGGCGTCTTCTGTTGATTTGAGTGTGGAGTTCGGTTGCGCTAGTGCAGCAAATGCAAAAGCACTAAAAACCATTCCAAAAACGAGCGATTTTTTTAGCGTCATAGTCGTAAATTCCTTCATCATTATTAAGCGATCTTTAAGTTCGCGGTGGTTTTCCAAAATACCCAGGCTATGAGCGAAGCCCAGAGGCTTTGAAGAGAGTTGACTGACATTGATTAATGTCAGCCCGTAATCATTTCTATCTTGCGGTGAAAGATGTGAAAGCACTTTTGCATCGCAGGCCATTTCCATGTCGGCTTTCATACGCTTACTGGCCAACCAGATCAGTGGGTTAAACCAGTGTAGTAGCGTTATTCCGTAAGCTAACCAATTCCACAAGATATCGCGACGTTGGATATGAGCTAATTCATGTAACAGCACAAGTCTCAATTGGTTTTCAGTAAGTTGCCGCTCAATGCCAATGGGCAAAATAATGGCTGGTTTAAATAATCCCAACGTTAGCGGGCTGGATACCTGCGAGGAATATAGGAGGGGAATTTTTTGGTCAAACCCCAAAGTGTGTTGGGCGTTCTGCAACAGCAAGTAATCTTGTGAGGGAGCATTGGATGCTTTTTGCAGGACACGCTTAAATCGCACTAACTGCCAAGAAGTAATAAAAATTAATCCGCTGAAAATAGAAAGCCAAAGAAGACTCAATATACTGTGTGAATCAAGTGAGGTGATTGCAACTTCACGGGTTTGAAATAGATCATTCTCTATATTTGTTTGCGCTACTTCGGTAGCGGCGATTGACGAAGTGATTATTTCAGATGTTGACGGAGAAGTAGCATTATTTTCTGTGGATGAAAATACTAATTCCGTGGTTTGAACATCAAAAGAAAAATGCCATCCGAATGGAGTGCTCAAGCACAGAAATAAACTTAGCCATAAACCATGGCGAGCACCTGCCGATAAATATTTTTTCAACCCATATTGCGCCAATAATAAAATAGCAATTAAGGGTAAGCTCTTGAGTGATGCAATCAGTAGCCAACCGGTAAATGAATTTAATTCCTGCATCAGCTCGGCCATTATTTTTCTCCCTGATGATTTTCGTCTTGCAATAGGGCAATCAGCGCCTGTTTTTCTTCGTTGGTCAATTTTTGTTGGCGAGTGAAGTGAGCAATCATCGGTGTCAATGCACCGTCAAACACGCGCTGCATAAACGATTGCGTCGCACTGGATTCGCAGTATTCGCGTTCATATACCGGCTTGAAATGCTGAATGCCATCAATCACTTCATATTCAACAGCGCCCTTTTTTTGTAAACGAATCAACATGGTGCGCACGGTTTTGGGGTGCCACTGCGGGGTGAGTTCTGCAATTTGGTTGGCTGTGACAGGGTTTTTCTCCCACAGGATTTTCATTAAATCCCATTCGCTGCCCGAGAGTTGCAGGTCATCTGTGTCCATCAATACCTCAGCTTGGTTTATGTTGTTTCAGGGTGGGATTACACTTGTAATCACAAGTGAAGATTACAGGTGTAATCCGGAGTTCGCAACCCTTTTTCTTGAATGGCTGCAGATTGGGGGGTAGGTGGCGATGTTTTAGCATTGGGTCAGCTGGGCTGAGATATGAAAAGGTAAATTAGGGTAAAACTCCTGCCGTTAATACTGATTGTCGGCGCAGTATCTCTCCGCACAATTTTTTGGGCGATACCAACTTCAGTGAGGACACTATGACGATAAAAATAATCCAGCGGGGCTTCATTTTTTTAATGGGTTCAATTCTGCCGCTGTTGGGCTGGGCGGCACCTTTGGGCCAGTTCACGGGGCATCAGGATATAGGCGCAGTCAAACACAAAGGCTCTGCGATTTATGATCCCGCTTTCCAACAATATCGCATGAGCGGTTCGGGCAAAAACATGTGGGTGGGCGAAGACGAATTACATTACGCCTACACCCAACTGACGGGCGATTTTATTTTGCGTGCTCATGTTGCATTTGAGGGAACAGGTGTCGATCCGCATCGAAAAATCGGTTGGAATTTGCGCACCAGTCTCGATACTGGCTCACCCAATGTCCATGCAACAGTGCACGGTGATGGTCTCACCTCTTTGCAATTTCGCGCGAGCGCGGGCGGTGATACGCAAGAGTATCCGATGGCAATCAAAGCTCCTGATGTAATTCAGCTGGAACGCCGTGGCGATACCTACATTATGAGTGCAGCAAAAATGGGTCAGCCGTTTCAGGTGACTTCAGTTTCCGATATCAAGCTCGGTGAAAAAATTTATGCAGGTTTGAGCCTGTGTGCACACAATCCCGATGTGATAGAGAATGCGGTTTTCTCCAATGTAAGGATTATTCTTCCCGCCGCAAAAGATTTTCGCCCCTATAAAGATTACATCGGCAGTAATGTGGAAATTATGAATATGAAGACCAAAAATCGGCCCATTGTGTTTCGCTCGCCCGATTCTATCCAGGCGCCTAATTGGACGCAGGACGGTAAAACGCTGATTTATAATTCCAAAGGTTTATTATTTAATTTCGATATCAAAAGCGGCAAAAGTTCGGTGCTGGAATCGGGTTTTGCGAGCAACAATAATAACGATCATGTGCTTTCCTGGAGCGGTAAATTAATCGGTATTAGCCATCATGTTGCCGAGGAAAATAATCACTCGACGATTTATACGCTGCCGATAACAGGCTCCAAAAAGCCTACGCGCATTACTGCCAAAGGTGCTGGTCATTCTTACCTGCATGGATTTTCGCCGGATGATAAGTCCTTAATTTTTACCGGCGAGCGTAAAGGGCAATACGATATTTACAGTATCGATATTAAAACCGGCAAAGAGACCCAATTAACCGACACTCCAACTGTGGATGATGGCTCCGAATTCAGTCCTGATGGTAAATATATTTATTTCAATTCCAATCGCACGGGCATGATGCAGCTTTGGCGTATGCACGCCGATGGCAGCAATCAGCAGCAGCTCACCTTCGATAATCACAACAATTGGTTTCCGCATGTATCACCGGATGGCAAGAAGATTGTTTTTCTCAGTTATATGGATGATATAGATCCGGGTGATCATCCGTTCTATCGCCATGTGTATCTGCGCGAAATGCCAGCGGAGGGCGGGGAACCGGAAATCATCGCCTATGTGTATGGCGGGCAGGGCAGCATCAATGTGCCTAGTTGGTCGCCCGACGGCTCCCAGATTGCTTTTGTCAGCAACACCCGGCTTTAAAATGATAGGCAGCGCATAGT
>NZ_JBRFPI010000320.1:0-5417 GCF_053579595.1 Cellvibrio sp. | reverse complement strand
GGTTTTTAGTTCCCATGTTAAACCAGAGGCGATAATAGTGGCGCAGCGTGCATGTGCGGTGACGGTTTTGCCTTGTGCATCCAATAATGTGTACGATCTTTTGTCTGCTGAGGTTGATGCAGTCACAGGTTCAGTTGCATCGCAGTTTAAAATTAAAATATTGGTGGTAATAAAAATGGTTAGTGTTGCGGTTGATTTCAATCGGGTTATCAAATGCATGGACTATACCTCTGGGTGGGTATTTTTATTATATAGCAAGCTGGTTGCTGTGAAGAAGGTGATTTTTAAGGGGTGCCAATGTAGAGCTGTTGGGTAGTACTGACAGGAGCTTCAAGAGAATTCCTTTTCTCTTGTGGCCAATGTTACTTCTGGGCTAAAAGCTCTTCTTTGCGTTGTGTCAATTGTTCACCAAGGGCATACATGTCCAGTTTGCTCGCCTTGGCTTTTGGGAATATTTCATTTTGCTCTTCTTTCACGTGGTGCTTAACGTATTCAGAAAGTACTTTTACTTTAGCGTCATACATTTCGTCGTCCGGCTCACCTTCCTCTATTTGGGCAATTAGCTCTTTAAGCGTTGCGTGTTCCACAGTTGCTTCCGGAATTAATTCCTTGTCCTTTAAGGCTGCCTTTACTTGAGGATAGAAAATCTCTTCTTCGATTTGCGCATGCACTGTCAATTCAGTACAAATTTGGGAAACTATAGCCTTCTTTTTGGTGGATGATTTGGCGCTTTCATATTGCTCAAATAACAAATCCACTGCTTTGTGGTCTGCTTTAAGCAATGCAGTAGCTTCCTGCGCCTTAGGGGCCTTCTCTGTGCTAACTGATTTCTTTTGTGCGGTTGCCATATCAATCTCCTGGGTTTTGTTTAAGTGACGGCTCATGTTCGAGCCTTGCTTATTTATAAGTGAATAGCGACGGCATCTCGGTGCTACACCTAACATACCGAGCGAAATGTTTCTTACAATTATTGGTTCAAGATAAATCCTGCTTTGCGCAATATTGCCTTAAGGTCGTAAGATGACTTTTCTGCAAGCATCTTCCTTCTTATCAAAAATTCGATAACCATCGGCGGCACTTTCAAGGCTTAGGCGATGGGAAATAATAACTTCCGGATGTAAATCGCCTTTCAAGATATGTTCAATAAGGGTGGGCAAATATGATTGCACATGTGTCTGGCCCGTTTTAAAACTCAGGCCTTTCTCAAATACATCACCGAAGAGAAAACCATGGATAAAACCGGCGTATACGCCGGGCACGCTGATAGTGCCTCCACGCCTTACGGCTGCTATACATTGACGCAGTGCTGCACCACTACTGCCTTCCATTTTTAAAGCAGTGAGGGCGGTTTCCAAAGTGCTTCCTTTTGCTTCAAAACCCACCGCGTCTATTGCCGCATCAACTCCCCGATAGCCGGGTGTCTGTTCAATAATTGCAGATGCCGGGTCATCTATGTCATCAAAATTAATAGGAATGACACCATAATTACGCAGCGCGAAATCCAAACGGTATTGATGGTGATCAACCATAAAGATTTGCTGGGCGCCTAAAAGACGAGCGCAGGCAGCGGCCATAAGTCCTACCGGGCCTGCGCCATGAATAACGACACTGCTGCCGGGGACAATTCCGGCGTTAAGGGCAGCTTGATATCCAGTCGGAAGAATGTCGGAAAGAAAAAGTACTTTTTCGTCATCCATTCCTTCAGGGATTTTAAATGGCCCAACATTGGCTTTGGGCACGCGCACATACTCTGCCTGGCCACCCGGAATTCCACCGTAAAGATGACTAAAGCCAAACAATGCGGCACCTGGTGGTATTTGTTTTTTATTAAGGATTGCACCGCGCCCAGTGTTAGTTGTTTCGCATGCGGCTTGCAAATTCATCGAGCAAAAAAAGCAGCTACCGCATGCGATGACAAAAGGAATTACCACGCGGTCGCCCTTTGCGACCGCCGTTACACCACTACCGACTTCTTCAACAATACCCATAAATTCGTGACCAAAAATATCGCCATCTTTAGTCTCGGGAATTTTTCCGCGATAAAGATGTAAGTCAGAACCGCAGATAGCAGTGGCAGTTACTTTCAAAATAATATCGTCAGCTTCTTGAATAACAGGGTCGGGCATATTATCTACCCGAACATCATTACTGCCGTGATAAGTGAGCGCGCGCATAGTGAATCTCCAGTCCAGTGAAATTACTTACCCTTTTTCGTGCTTCATGCTTGCCGCCTCAGGTTTCACACCGGGCATGGATCTTTTTCCCGCTCAAATGAACGGTGTCCGGCTAACGCGTTTTTAAATTGCGTGAGCGATGCGTCCTGGATTTTTTCCTGGTCAACGATGACAGCTGGGTCGGGAGTGCCATCAGTAAAAGTTGAAGGAACGCCTGCTACTGCTAACAATATCCCACCGCCAATTGAATATATCGGCTTACAGTGGCGATATTGTTGACGTACAAAATCGAGCGCGTCGGCGTTGTGTTGGAGTGAGCCATCGCCCTGAACAATGATCACACCATCGTAGAGTACCGAAGGGCCTGCCTCTAATGTGATTTCAATATCCAGCGTGGCGCCATCAGCAGTTGATACTTTACCCAGACGGGTACCCACAAGCCTCGGCACAGCGCCATCTTTAAGCAAATCTTCGTAAAGAGTGGATACGCATTTTTGGTCAATACCATTACTAATTAGTAGCGCAACGCGACGTGTGGCGATACCAGTAGTCCCCTGTCTTGTTAACAATGAGAGCGCAGGAGAGTGCGGATAAGTGGGAATTGGCAAATTGGATGCGAGTGGCATCGCCGGAGGAAGCTCAATACCCAAACCGTCTGCAACGCTAGAAGCCAATACCGCATTCACATTGACTAACAGGGAAACGACGCGCGCGCGGATGGCAGGTGTTTGCACGCGTGTCAGTTCAAAACGAAATGCATTGATGATGTGGGTTTGCTCTGCGGGTGATTGGCTTTGCCAAAATAATCGTGCCTGCGAATAGTGATCGGAAAAAAGTTCAGGATTCCCACGCACCTTATCTTCTGCGATTGGTTCCGGATAACTTTTGTAACCCGACATTCCCGCTTGGAACGGACATCCACCTGCAAGCGAATTTGGCTCGTAGTTAACGCGACCGCGATGGATCGCTTGGCGATGCATGCCATCACGTTGATTATTGTGCACTTGTGCTACAGGTGAATTGATTGGAATTTCGTGGAAGTTTGCGCCTCCCAAGCGACTAATTTGTGTATCAACGTAGGAGTGAATTCTGCCTTGCAATAGTGGATCATTCGAGAAATCGATTCCCGGTACAACATGCGCGGTACAAAACGCGACTTGCTCGGTTTCTGCAAAAAAATTATCCGGATTTCGATTCAATACCATTTTCCCAACCGGTGTAATCGGAACCAATTCTTCTGGCACTAATTTGGTCGGGTCGAGCACATCAAAAGGAAACGTGTTCGCGGTATCTTCTGTAAATATTTGTAGCCCTAATTCATATTCCGGAAATGCACCTGCTTCAATGGCTTCCCATAGATCGCGGCGATGAAAATCCGGATCGGCGCCAATAATTTTGGCCGCTTCGTCCCACACTAATGAATGCGTCCCAGCCAAGGGTGTCCAATGGAATTTACAAAATACCGACTGACCTTCAGCGTTGACCAAACGAAAGGTATGTACACCAAACCCTTGCATAGTGCGATAACTGCGCGGAATAGCGCGATCAGACATTTGCCATAACAGCATATGTGTTGATTCCGGCATCAGCGAAACAAAATCCCAAAAGGTATCGTGTGCGCTTGAAGCCTGTGGCATAGCGTGATGCGGCTCGGGTTTAACCGAATGCACAAGATCCGGAAATTTCATCGCATCCTGAATAAAAAACACGGGAATATTATTGCCGACTAAATCCCAGTTACCTTGATCGGTATAAAATTTCACTGCAAAACCGCGTACGTCACGTACTGTATCAGCAGAACCACGTTCACCGGCAACCGTTGAAAAACGTGTAAATACCGGCGTGCGTTTTCCTTCTGCACTAAAAGGCGCCGCCGTAGTAAATTCGGTTAACGCGCGATAGGATTCAAAATAGCCATGCGCAGCAGAGCCTCGCGCGTGAACTACACGTTCCGGAATGCGCTCATGGTCAAAGTGAGTAATTTTTTCGCGCAGAATAAAATCTTCCAGCGCTGTTGGGCCGCGTAATCCAATTTTTAATGAGTGTTGGTTGTCGGCAATTCTCACTCCTTGATTCGTTGTTAACGGCTGATTACTGCTATCAACTCTCACCCGGTCCAGAGAATCCACGGTAGGGTTTGATCCTGGAAAAAGTATTCCTTCACCTGTTTTTGGTGAAGCAATAATTTCTGAAGATGTACTGCTACCGGCTGCGGGGGAGGTAGGCTCAACTATCGCTCCGGTAAGGGGCGTGCGCGAAGCTTCGCCATACTCATGTGGCTTATTAAGATTCGATGATATTTTTTCAGCCAGCTGCTGACCGCCTAGTGTTTTGTCTAACAAGCGTTGCTTAACTGGATCATCTGATCCAAGTGTTTTTGGCGGTTGGCTGGTTGAGGGTCCGGAAACGGAACTTAAGACAGAGCCTGCACCTGCTGTATCTTTATAGGTGTCACTGGATTTATCTTTTTTACTGGCTTTACTGTCATTTGTTTTTGAAGAGTTGCTCATAAAAATATCCTTACAAAATATTGCATTGATCGAAAGGGATGTTTATCCACGCGGATTTATCGATATAAATCCGGTGGAATGGGTAAGGACAATGAAGCTGGAAAACAGGTAGCTTGAACAATATTGGCTGAAAATTTATCTGTTTTTTTGCCATGATTAAAACTCATGGCAAATGCGCCCCTCCAGTAACCCCGATAACTTCGGCAGTGATGTAACTGGATTCCTGGGATGCAAGAAAGACAAAGGCCGGTGCTACTTCAGCGGGTTGCCCTGCGCGACCGATGGGAACTTTGTCTCCAAAATGTTGGAGTTTTTCATCGGGTTGGCCTCCACTTTGTTGCAAGGGTGTCCACACCGGACCCGGAGCAACGGCATTCACGCGAATGCCTTTTTTAATTAACATTTTTGCCAAACTTTTGGTGAACGCGGTGATTGCACCTTTGGTGGATGCGTAATCCAATAACCCGGGTGATGGCTGGTAAGACTGGATTGAGGTTGTATTGATAATGCTGGCCCCGGGGGGCATATGTGGCACAGCAGCTTTGGTGATCCAAAACATAGCAAACACATTTGTGGCATAGGTTTGTGTAAATTGTGCGGTAGTTAGATTTTCCAACTCTTCAACAAATTGTTGCTTGCCCGCATTGTTCACCAGAATATCAATTGATCCTAATTGTTCGACTGTTTGCTGAACGAGCGTTTTGCAAAAAGCTTCGTCGGTAATATCACCTGG
>NZ_JBRFPI010000319.1:0-5426 GCF_053579595.1 Cellvibrio sp. | reverse complement strand
CACTCCAATTTCTGCGAGCGCATCGGCAAACGCCACATCGCCCTGAATACTCTTGGCACCCACACCCTGCACGCGCAATGGGCCAGCACCTAAAGCACCCGCAGCGAGGAAATAAGACGCAGAAGATGCATCGCCTTCTACATACACAGTCGCGGGGCTGGCATAACCGGTCGCCGCTGGAACAGTGAAACGCTCCCAGCCATCGCGCACTACGTTTACGCCGAACTGCGCCATCAATTTGAGGGTGATTTCAATATAGGGTTTGGAGATCAGCTCACTCACCAATTCGATTTGGGTTTCTTTGCCGGTCATCGGCAATGCCATCAGCAAGGCCGTAAGGAATTGGCTGGAGACGTCACCACGAATTTTGATGCTGCCATTAGCGGCGATTTGGGCGGGCTTGATCAGCAGCGGCGGAAAGCCTTCCTGCCCGAGATAGGTAATGTCCGCGCCTATCTGACGCAATGCATCCACCAAATCGCCAATCGGACGCTCATGCATACGTGCAACGCCGTGCAATTTGTAAGTACCACCGCTCAGCGCCAGCGCCGCCGTCAGCGGGCGAAACGCCGTTCCGGCGTTGCCGAGGAACAAATCTGCCTCTTTATTAGGGAAGCTGCCGCCAGTACCCACCACGCGATAATCGTTCTCGCCGGTTTTGGTCACACTCACACCCAGCGCCGCCAAGGCTTCCAGCATGCGGTCGGTATCATCAGATTTCAGCAGATCGCGGATATCCGTCTCGCCTGAGGCCAGCGCCGCCAGCAGCAGGGTGCGGTTGGAGATACTCTTGGAACCGGGCAATTGCACTGTGCCCTGGGCGCGGGTGACGGGAGCGAGATCGAGAAATTCCATCGTAGACCTGTTTATAAAGTGAAGGGCCGAGCGGGGCCAAAAAAAGAAAGTGCGCATCATACCCGCATCAGTCCTCGCCCGCATCCCTGAACTTCTCGCCAACCATGAATTTGGGGTTGACAGTCAGCCCCTCTATCGCCAAAATGCGCGCCTCATTTATGGCTAGATAGCTCAGCCGGTTAGAGCACAGCACTCATAATGCTGGGGTCGGCGGTTCAAGTCCGCCTCTAGCTACCATATTTGAAAAGCCAGCTTGGGTAATACCTTGCTGGCTTTTTTATTGGCTGACCATTTAACAAATCAGTCAGTCAGCTTTCAATTTTTCCAAAAGCGCGAGGATGAATTAACCATCCTCGCACACAGCCCCCCTTACCTACTTAGCAGTCCCCTGAATTGACCAAAGGAAATCCAATTGCAGGAAACCTTTAAAACTCTGATCTTCGCGCGACACATAGAAGTTCGTGAGATAAGGCAATGCATTGGTGTTGGGGTTAGGATTCGATGGATCTACCGTTGCGTTTCCGTGACACGTCATGCAATTAGTTTGAATGCCTACCGTTGCCATATAAGGCGTTTGGCTTCCGGGCGCTAAAATTCCTACATTCACGGGAGGAGTTCCAAACGTAGCTGCATTAAAACCCGCCTCAAGGTAAGGGTTGTAGGCTACGACCGGACCACCGACACTTTGCCCACCGACTGCTGGTTGATTGGGCGTTACCATTTGATATCCAATCGCCATCGCATAATGCGCAGCAGCGCCCGTCAATTGTGCAGGTCGTGCACCGGCAATTGCTGATGAGCTGGGTAATGGAGGAGTGGTTGGGTCCGGCGTCCAGAAATAGGTTTGCCAAGTCCATTCGTCAATTTCCCGCGAGGTCACATGCATCGCTATCAAGACAATCACATCACCCACCACTAATTTTTCTTGTCCGCTAACGAGTACGTTAAATGCTGCAATATTGTCTTTGGTGACAGGGTAATGCACAAAATCACCTAGGCCATAAGTATTCGAAGCATTAGAGCCAGCAGTACAGTCTTTATCGACAGATGCAGCCGTAGAGGTTCCGGTATTTTTGGTATTGATATACACGCAACCAGGCCAAGATGTTTCGGGAAAACCGTTTGCACTAATTTCCGGGGTCACAACGGGCGGAGTACCTGGCCACGCGGGCATCACATAAATAGAGCCATTGAGCATATTCGCTTTGGTAATGACTTTGTAAGTGGGTTTAACGGTAACGGCATTATTTGGAAACACAGGAATCGAACGAATATTACCGCTTCCACTGTTATAGAAAGCTTGCAGCGCCTTCAGCGAAAACAAATTGTTGTGATAGGCAAAATCCTGTGCTGCCGGATCGTACCCCATGGTGACAACAATATTGGTATCACGGATAGACAAAGGAGTAACTGAGGAGGAAGCAGCAGAAGACTTAACTGCCGTAGCCGCTTGTTCCAGCCCTTTTGTTTTGTGCGTTAATTGCCTTGGTTTTTCCAATAAAAATGTTCGTTTAGCAGGTGAATCCACTTTCTTTTCAGTGGCTTTCAAGCGCGGCAAAGCAGCAATTTCCGCTGGTGTTAACCAGGTCAGATATACCGGAACATTTTTTAATCCGTATTCATTTTGCCCACTCGGTGCCGTTAAGGATGTCCACAACCCCCAACCATGCAAATAAATTTCGTTGGAATTACCTGCATTAATCCACGTCATTAATTTTTCTTTATTTTCCGGAAAGCTATAACCTTTAATTCCCGGATCAGGAAGAGGCACTGGTTTTGCCGACGCAGCAGCAGATATCGACAATGCGATTAACGAACAAGACGACACCAACAACCTTCTTAGCTTCATAACACCACCCTTGATGATTAAATGAAACTTGAGCGTAGATAACTATTTGTGTGTTGGTTATTACACTTGATTACAAATATTAAAAATAAATATTGAAGCGACAAAAAATTTATTTACCCGTATCGTTTCTACACAGCGGTATCACCACCCCTCCTAATTCACATTAAATTCCACACATTATTGGACAACTACTTTTTTGTATCCTAGCAATACAGATTAATAAGCCGGCAGCTCATTTTGTGATTAAGCCGAGTGAAATACACACTGTGGCATCAAAAAATATGCAGCTTGCTTTTATATAAAAATGTAGTCCGGCATAATAGGTAGCTAGCAATAAGTAAATTAGCATACGCACCTTCACTTTCATTGGAGCTTCACCATGGAAAATACTCCTGCGCAACTTCCACCCACAATCAAAATCGGTATTTTAGTGTTTCCCGATTTTGAACCGCTTGATGTGTGGGGGTTTATCGAAGCATTTTCTATTTCACGCTTTATTGGTACAAATTATTCAGACCCCGCGCCCTATCCGTTTCAAATTGAATTGATATCCACCGAAGAAAAAAACTGTGCTGCGCATGGCCAGCCCCAAGCTGTCAGAAGCTATAACGGCGCGCGTGTAACACCGGATTGGTTTCGCGATGAAGCACTGGAACAATCATTTGATGTATTAATGATTCCAGGCGGCCAGGGTGTTCGAACACTTATGGGCATGGAAACCAATAACCCCCATGCATTTAATGAGTTAATGCAGTGGATAAAAATAATGGATCAATTAGTTCCAATTATGACATCCGTATGTACCGGAGCTGCATTACTGGCTCGCTCAGGCGTACTTGATGACAAGCCGGCGGCAACCAACCATCAGGCGTTTGCATGGGTTACGCAATTCGGGCCTAACGTGCGCTGGGATAATGTTTCTCGCTGGGTTGATGCAGGAAAATATGTAACCTCCGCAGGCGTTTCCGCAGGCACCGATATGGCCTTTCATTTGGTATCACGTTTAGCAGGCAGAGCCGTCGCAGAGGTTGCCGCTAAAGCAGCTGAATATGATTGGCATAGAAATCCTGACACGGCCATTTATTATCCGCAGCAGGCCAGTGTTCCCTCCAGCCGATAACCTCTGCAGTTCTATTGTGCAGAATTGCCACGCAAAAACCGTATGGCTGGTCAGAATTATTCCCAAGGCAATTAGATAACCAACAAACTTTCGGCTTACGGATTCGCAAGCCCACGCTGGCAGAAGAGAAATGACCGCTATTCGCGCAAAATAGGCCGTGCGCGAAACAATTCAGTGCACCACTTACCCTTAATTCGGTCAGGATTTTAATTTCCTGCCCATATGGTCAGCTAATTTTCCAAATCTGATAAATCGGGAACGGAATTTGCTGTAGAGCCAGCAGTGATGAATTAATCAGCCTTTTGCTGCGGAGCTGCGTATGCAAGCGTTTATCGAGAATATGCCGAAAGCCGAATTACATGTGCATCTGGAAGGCACCCTTGAGCCGGAACTCAGTTTTGCCCTTGCACGCAAAAACAATATCGAGCTGGGTTATGAGACACCGGAAGAATTAATTGCCGCTTACGATTTTTATGATCTGCCATCGTTCCTGACAATTTATTACGGTGCGATGAAAGTGCTGCGCGATGAAGCAGATTTTTATCAGTTGACGTGGAATTACCTGAGCAAGGCTTATAGCCAAAATACACTTTACGCCGAATTATTTTTTGATCCCCAGGCCCACACCAGTCGCGGCGTGGAATTTGGGGTGATCATGCATGGCATTCGCGCCGCGCAGGAAGATGCTGAAGCGAAACTCGGCATCAAGAGCCAGCTGATTATGTGTTTCTTGCGCGATATGAGTGCCGAGTCGGCCATGGAACATTTATTAATGGCTGAACCTTATCTCGCATGGTTAGTGGGTGTAGGGTTGGACTCAGACGAAAAAAATAATCCGCCGGTTAAATTCGCTGAAGTATTTAAGAAAGCGCGGGAGATGGGTTTAAAACTCACGATGCACTGCGATGTCAACCAACAAAATACCTTGCTGCATATTGGCCAGTGTTTGGATGAGATTGTGGTAGACCGTATTGATCACGGTGTTAACTCGCTGGAAAGTGACGCGCTCTGCGAAGCGATTAAAACCAAAGGCTTGGGCTTGACTGTGTGTCCGGTATCCAACCGTTTTGTAGTCCAGTCGCTCACATCAAATGAAATTCGCCGCATGCTCGAGAAAGGTATGCTCGCCACCATTAATTCCGATGACCCGGCTTACTTCCGCGCCTACCTCAATGAAAATTTAGTCGAGCTTCAGCGCGAAGGTAATTTTACTGCCGAGGAGATTGCCATTTTGGTTGGCAACGCATTCCGCGTAGCCTGGTTACCGGATGAGGAAAAAATGACTTACCTACAAAAGCTGGGCGCTTATATACAGAATGCGTCCATTCAATAATGCTTTATGCAAGAGAAACATGATGACTATTTTTTTGCGGCTATTGGTATCTATCACGCTCTCGGTCGCTGTAGCGACTATCAGTTATGCGAATGACACACCCAAATATTATGAAGCTACCGACACCATTGTTATTCTCGGCGCTGTACCACAAGAAATTCCGGTATTGACCGAAGCATTGGAAAACCCCGAGAAAAAATCTCTTTGGGGTATTCCCTATTGGCAAGGAAAACTTCACGGCAAACCGGTAATTATCGCCATTACCGGTA
>NZ_JBRFPI010000318.1:666-5434 GCF_053579595.1 Cellvibrio sp. | reverse complement strand
TTCAAAGACATAATGGCGCTCTGCTACTGCGCGATTCTCGCCTTCTTCACCATTTCATTCGGCGCCAACCGCGAACAGCATCGCGGCCTGATTACCGCCATGGCATTTGAATCGCTGCTTAAGGTCTGCGCCCTCTGCGCGGTGGGATTGGTGGCGGTATTTGGAGTATTTGATGGGCTGGAGGGGCTCGACCAATGGCTGCTCGATCACCCCGAAAATCTCGCACTGCTGCACACCCCCATCCACACAGACTCAGCGCATACGCTGCTGCTGGTATTTGTCGCCACCGCCGTGACCATGCCGCACATCTTCCATTTGGGTTTGGCAGAAAACCCGCTGATGCGCAATTCGCACACAGTAACCTGGGCCTTCCCGCTGTTTTTGTTGCTGATGGCGCTGCCGATTTTCCCGATCCTCTGGGCCGGCACTGAACTCTCTGTTCCGCTACCTCCGCAGTATTACACCCTGGGCATACCGATTCTGTTTGACTCGCCCGGCCTGACCCTGCTGGCTTTTATCGGCGGCCTCTCCGCGGCGACCGGCGCCATGGTGGTTATTTCACTCGCACTCTCCACCATGGTGATGAACCATTGGCTATTACCCAGCCTGAAGCTGCGCACCCGCTCCGACCTCTATAGCCAACTGATCTGGCTGCGCCGGATTTTGATCGCCGCGATCTTCTTTGGTGGCTACATACTCTATTGGATTTTGGACAACCGCCTCAGCCTCGCCGATTTGGCGATGACCGCCTTTATCGAAACCCTGCAATTCCTGCCAGGCACCTTCGCGATCGTGTTCTGGAGCAAGGGCAACAAGCGAGGGATTATTGCCGGCTTAGTTGTCGGTACCAGTATCTGGGCGCTGGGGTTGCTGCTGCCGATACTGACAGGGCTGGAGTTTATCCAATTGCCTCTGCTCAGCTGGTCAGTTCCCATTGGCATCGAATACTGGAGCGAAGTGACGCTTATCTCGCTCGGGCTGAATACTTTTTGCTTCGTGATCATCTCCATGCTCACACGCCAGACGGAAGACGAGCAATACAGCGCCGACCTCTGCGCTGCTGACGAAATCAGCCACCCGGTGCGCCAGGCGCTGGATGTACATTCTGCATCGGAATTCAAACATCGCCTCGCCAAGCCGCTCGGCAAAGTAACCGCCAGCCGCGAGGTGGACATCGCCCTGAAAGAGCTAAACCTGAGCATCGACGAGCGCCGCCCCTACGCCCTGCGCCGGTTGCGCGACCAGATCGAAGGCAATTTATCGAGCCTGATGGGTATCCATGTCGCCAGCGAGATCATGGATAAATGCATTCCCCATTCAACCGTAGAAACCCAAACCACCGTCGATATCAACCTGATCGAAAACCGTCTCGCTGAATATCGCAACCATTTGACCGGTATGGCGGCGGAGCTTAATACCCTGCGCCTCTATCATCGCAAAACCCTGGAAGAACTGCCCATGGCAGTCTGCTCCCTGGGGCGCGATATGGAAGTGCTTATGTGGAACCGCGCCATGTCAGAACTCACCCAAACGCCGGGCGAGGATGTGACAGGGTCATATCTCGAAGATATTCCCGAGCCTTGGTGCAGCCTGTTGATCGATTTCAGCCAAAGCAAAGAGCCGCACTTTTATCGCCGCGAAATCGAACTGAACAAACGCCCGCATTGGATCAGCTTGCATAAAGCCAATATCGAAGGTCCGATTACCGCTGGCGTCTACGACCAGGTCATGCTGCTGGAAGACGTGACCGAAACACAGTTGCTGGAGCAGGAGCTGGTACACTCAGAGCGATTGGCATCAGTCGGCCGTCTGGCAGCAGGTGTTGCCCACGAAATCGGCAACCCGATTACCGGCATCGCCTGCCTGGCGCAAAACCTGAAATACGACTCCACCGACCCCGCCGAAGTATTGGAAACCGCTGAGCAGATCCTCAGCCAAACCGACCGCGTCGGCCGCATCGTACAATCGCTGGTGAGCTTCTCCCATGCTGGCCACGCCAGTAAAACCGAGTTTGAGGCGGTGTCGATCAGGGACTGTGCGAATGAAGCTATTCATCTTTTGTCATTGCAGAAAGAGAAAACCCAGGTGCTCTTCTGCAACGATATCCCCAAAACCGCCATAGTGGCTGGCGATGCGCAACGCATAATTCAGGTTTTTATAAATCTTTTATCTAACGCGCGGGATGCCAGCCCGGAGCAAGGGCGTGTTATGCTTGAAAGTAACGAAGATGAGGATTCGGTAACAGTTTCTGTTACCGATGAGGGGCATGGTATCCCTCCCGAACTGATTGAACGGATTCTCGAACCTTTCTTCACCACGAAAGAACCCGGTGAAGGTACAGGTTTGGGCTTGGCTATGGTGTACAGCATTATCGAAGACCATAGCGGCCATATGGACATCATTAGCCCTGCCGATACAGTTCACAATCGCGGCGCACGATTTGTTATCACCCTGCCGCGCCACCTCGATTCATTCATGGATGCCTGAGCAACAAAGTGAATAAAACCAGCGGCTTGCAGGTGTGCCCCCGCAAGTTATTGACCAGTAACACTTAACGCAAGACCCGGATAGCTATGAGTAAGATTCTGATTGTTGAAGACGAAACCATCATCCGTAACGCCCTGCGCAAGCTGCTTGAGCGCAACCAGTACGAGGTCAGCGAGGCCCCGTCGGTAAAAGAGGCGACGTCCAAATTCCAACTGAAAGAGTTTGACCTGATCGTCAGCGACCTGCGCCTGCCGGGCGCCCCGGGTACTGACTTGATCAAACTGGCGGGTGATACGCCAGTACTCATCATGACTAGCTACGCCAGCTTGCGCTCGGCAGTAGACTCCATGCGCATGGGCGCGGTGGACTATATCGCCAAACCCTTCGATCACGACGAGATGGTCAATGCGGTCAAGCGGGTGATCGGCAAAGCCAAGGCCGCCAATAAAGCGGCCGTCGGCACCATTGCCGCCAGCACCGCCATCGCCGGCATGATTGGCGCCAGCGATGTGATGCAGGATTTATACAACCGCATCCATAAAGTTGCCCCCACTAACGCAACCGTTTTGATCCACGGCGAAACCGGCACCGGTAAAGAACTGGTCGCCCGCGCATTGCACGAAGAGAGCAACCGCAACAATCACCTGATGATCTCGGTCAACTGCGCCGCGATTCCCGATACCTTGATTGAATCCGAGCTGTTCGGCTATGAAAAAGGCGCCTTTACCGGCGCCGCTACCAATCGTGAAGGCTTGGTAGCAGCAGCTGATGGCGGCACCCTATTCCTCGATGAAATTGGCGAGTTACCGCTGGAAGCCCAGGCGCGCCTGCTGCGCGTACTGCAAGAGGGCGAAGTGCGCCCGCTCGGCTCGGTTGAATCGCGCAAAGTGGATGTACGCCTGGTCGCCGCAACCCACCGCGACCTGCGCAAGCTCTCCAAAGAGGGCAAATTCCGCGAAGACTTGTATTTCCGCATCAACGTAGTCCAACTGGAGCTACCGCCGCTGCGCGAGCGCGGGCGCGATATCATCAACATTGCTGAATCCCTCCTGCAACGCTACTGTGCCCAATTCGGGAAAGCCCAACTGAAACTCTCGTCTGGCGCCATGGATGCCATCATGAGCTACAACTGGCCAGGCAATGTGCGCGAACTGGAAAACGCCATGCAGCGCGCCGTAATTCTGTGCGAGGACAGCAACGAAATTGGCGAGCACCTTCTGTCTATCGATATGGATTACCAGGATCTGGACGACAATACCGGCAGTTCCGTGTTTGAACCTGCCCGCCTCGCCAACCGCAGCCCCGGTGGTGCACCGGCGGCATCGGAAGACCTGTCACTGGAAGACTACTTCCAACGTTTTGTCTTGGAACACCAGGACAGCATGAGCGAAACAGAGCTGGCGCGTAAGCTGGGTGTAAGCCGCAAGTGCCTCTGGGAGCGCCGCCAACGCCTTGGCATACCGCGCACCAAATCCACCGCAGCACTGAGCAGCGTCAAATAACAAACCCAGGCCCAACAGCCAGCAAAAAAATCCCCAGTAGCCTCACCGCACTGGGGATTTTTGTTTTTAGTGACAGTTTTATTGATTAATGCGTCATGCTTGTTGTTATTGATGCCAAATCGTTACCCCCAAACACGGGAGTGTTACCGTACAAATACTGTTACCGCACTGGGTAGGCGTAACAAACTTGTGACAAATATGTAACCTATCGAAATAACAAAAAGAAATAAGGCGTCACCAAAAAAACCTAACCCATTGTTTTAATTGATTATTATAAAACTGGCACAAGTACTGCTTTTAGAGCGCCATAACAAAAACAAATAATAAGAATTAAATGTGAAAATCTAATAACAACAACAAATAATAAAAAGCGTAACGAACTTAAAATAACAACAATAGACAATAAGAAACTGAAACAAACGAATAACAACAAGAAACAATAAGAAACTGAAAATAAAAGAACATAACAACAACAAATAATAACAACAGAAATTGAATAATAATAACGAAAACAATAAGTTAGATTGACAACGCTAGAAGACAAGAGCAATAAGACACTAAAATAAAGCGGACTACTGACTAGGCACGGGATGGGATAGCACGCGAGATTGGATATGGGCACGGAAGCACCCCATTGAATGCCGATTAAAGCACTCCGGTGCTCCCTCCTGCGGGAAAGCGAAAGCTTTCCCGTTTTGCTTTCCGGACTACAGGTTTCACCGGTTTGCATAAACCAGGTTTACTCGTACCTGAACCCAGCCGAATTTCGAACCAACCAG
>NZ_JBRFPI010000318.1:0-656 GCF_053579595.1 Cellvibrio sp. | reverse complement strand
TTTCCCGTTTTGCTTTCTGGAACCCAAACCAACCCGAGTGGCGGGATTGTCGTAAAAAACACCGTGCTTCTGCTAAACTCGCCGCTCTTATGCAACTGACTGCCTAAACACCAGCGAGAAAACATGCTCAAACGCTTGCTAAACCTGTTCACCTCCGGCGCCAAGGATTCCAGCAAGGCATCCAGTATCCGCAATAGTGACGGTGCCGTCCTGATTCCACGCGACCAGCACAGCATCTCCCGCAAGAACATCAGCCCTGCGGCGATCAAGATCATCAAACAATTGGAAGACGCCGGTTTTGCTGCCTATTTGGTCGGTGGCGGTGTGCGCGACCTCCTACTCGGTAACAGCCCCAAAGATTTTGATGTAGCTACCAACGCCAAGCCCGAAGAAGTAAAACGTATCTTCCGCAGTGCGCGTATCGTCGGCCGCCGCTTTCAGATAGTCCATGTGCGCATGGGGCGCGAGGTTATCGAAGTCACCACCTTCCGCGGTCACCACGAAGAATCATCCAGCGTGCGCAGTGAAGACGGCATGTTGCTGCGCGACAATGTCTATGGCACGCTCGAAACCGACGCAATGCGCCGTGACTTCACCGTCAACGCGCTCTATTACACGCTCAAAGACTTCTCCGTCATCGACTACTGCAATGGCAT
>NZ_JBRFPI010000317.1:0-5451 GCF_053579595.1 Cellvibrio sp. | reverse complement strand
TGGATTTCTTTGCGCGCACTCCAGAGCAAGTCGCCAACATCGCCAAAGGCGGTTATGTATTGGTTGATTCTGTGGGCGAGCCAGAAGCCATCCTGATCGCAACCGGTTCAGAAGTAGGCGTTACTGTGAAAGCCGCAGAAGCCCTCAAAGCCAAAGGCAAAAACATTCGCGTCGTGTCTATGCCATCGACCTCTGTGTTCGATCAACAAGACGTTGCCTACAAAGAGTCCGTGCTGCCAATCAGCGTAGGCGCTCGCGTTGCAATCGAAACTGCACACGCTGACTATTGGTACAAATACGTCGGCTTCGATGGCCGCATCATCGGCATGACCACTTTCGGTGAATCAGCACCGGGCAATAAATTGCTCGAACACTTCGGCTTCACTGTCGATAACATCGTAACAACCGTTGAAGAATTGCTGGAAGACTAAGCAACAAAAAACACCCGGCGCGAGTCGGGTGTGTTTTTTTAGGGACAGTTAAAGCTAAAGCTTGATAAATGAAAACATTAAAACGATTTCTTGTTCTTGTGAGCGTGCTTTTTTCATTCGATATATCTGCGAATACAAAATGGCAAGGCTCATATATTTATGAAGCCGATTTAAGCGGTGATATTCCCGACCGATTAATGTTTGTTGAGTATGTGTTGGAGGTCAGTAATGACTCCTGCAAACTAATCATCCAAGGTTATCAAGTTTTTGAAACGATTTTGTGCAGCACTGGAAACAACGAAAAAACATTGAGCATTTATTTTCAATCCTATGAAGATGGCTCAGTGAAAAATGCTTACGGCATTCAGATTTATACTACCGGCCAGCGATTATTTTGGTTGGACAAAGCATCAATAACTCATTGGGATGCATTGGTGCCTGATGAGTCTGTAGCAAAGCCGGGAAAATATTTTTTAAAGACAGCTCAGTAAAAATTATTGGCATTATCTAAGAGGCTCCCCATGACCGTAAAATTAATGAAAGATCAGGATCTTGCTGGCAAACGTGTATTGATTCGTCAGGATCTGAACGTGCCGTTGGAAGATGGCCGCATCACGTCTGCTGTGCGTATTGATGCTTCTATTCCTACCATTCAAGCGGCGTTGGCTGCTGGTGCAAAAGTGATGGTGATGTCGCATCTCGGTCGTCCGGATGAAGGTGTTTATGAAGAGGCTTCTTCATTGGCGCCAGTGGCAAAATACCTGAGCGAAAAACTGGGTCGCGATGTGCCACTCGTTAAAAACTGGGTTGACGGTTTTGCGATGGAAGGTGATTTGGTGTTGCTGGAAAACGTGCGCTTCAATGTGGGCGAAGGCAAAAATTCTGATGAGCTGTCCAAAAAAATGGCGGCCTTGTGCGATGTATTTGTGATGGATGCATTTGGCACCGCACACCGCGCGCAAGCATCAACCCACGGCGTTGCAAAATTTGCACCTATCGCCTGTGCAGGTCCATTGCTCTCGGCGGAATTGGAAGCCTTGGCAAAAGTATTGGATAAGCCTGCGCGTCCATTGGTGGCTATCGTTGGTGGCTCAAAAGTATCAACCAAATTGAGCGTATTGGATGCGCTGTCGAAAATCGCTGACATTCTGGTGGTTGGTGGTGGTATCTCCAACACTTTCGTAGCTGCAGCAGGCAATCAAGTTGGCAACTCGCTCTACGAAAAAGATTTGATCCCTGAAGCACAGCGTCTGTGCAAAACGACTGAAGTGGTTTTTGCGACTGATGTACGTGTCACCAAAGAAGGTTTCAAATCCTGGAATCACAATTCTGTCGCCACAGTTAAAAAACCGAGTGAAATTCAGCCTGATGAAGAAATTATCGACTACGGCCCTGAAACCGCAGCGCGCGTTGCGGAAATTATCAAAAACGCTAAAACCGTATTGTGGAATGGCCCTTGCGGCGTATTCGAATTCGATGCGTTCGCCAAAGGTACTGAAACTATTTCACGCGCAATTGCTGATAGCGATGCATTCTCTGTTGCGGGTGGCGGCGATACGCTGGCGGCAATCGATAAGTGGAACCTGGCTGACAAAATTTCGTACGTGTCTACCGGTGGTGGTGCTTTCCTTGAATTCGTTGAAGGCAAGGTATTGCCTGCAGTAGCCATTCTGGAAGAGCGTGCTAAGGGCTAATTGCACGTTTTGCTGTATCCCAAAAGGCGATCTTCGGATCGCCTTTTTTATTTCCAGTGTGCTGTCCCACTTTCGCAGCTGCCTAAAGTGAGGGTAACCAAACCGTAAATCGGCTAAAGGTGGGACGACAACCCAGCGCCCAAGGACGATTCTGCTCTCCTGCTGCACCCATCATTGGTTATGCAGATAACAATAAAATAGTGGGAGATAACAAGATGAAAAAATATCTGGCAACAGCAATGTCTGCGCTCTTGGTTGCAAGTTGTTATGTACAGGCCGATAGCGCCCATTACCAAAAAATTCCGGTCGCCGAATATCAGGATAAAGTGAAGGCTTCATGGTTAGGCCAAATTATTGGCAATACTTACGGGCTCTCCTATGAATTCAAATTTATTGACCAGCCGGGGCCCAACAAATTTCCTTATGGTTTTGGCGAATATCTTGCGAAAGTAAAAGAGGTGAATGGCGCGTTTTCTGATGACGATACGGATATCGAATACATGTATTTATTGCAGATGGAAAAGCACGGCAGTACGCCGTCTTATTCGGCGCTGGCAAATGCATGGCAAGATCACGTGCGTGAAAAAGTCTGGGTGGCCAACCGGCAGGCGGTGGCATTGATGCACGCTGGATATTCGCCGCCGCTCACCGGGCACAAAACATTAAATCCGCAGTGGTTTCAAATTGATCCGCAATTGGTTAATGAAATCTGGGCGGTGACTGCGCCGGGCATGATGAATTATGCTGCTGCAAAAACCCGCTGGGCCGGGCGTATTACCAGCGACGATTTTGGTATTGATCCCGCCGTGATGTACGGCGCTATGTTTTCCGCCGCCTTTTTTGAGCGCGATATTGAACGCTTGATTGCCGCAGGTTTGGCAGCGTTGCCAACGCAGAGCCGGTTTGCGGCGATCGTTCGGCATATGCAACAGCTGCACAAAAAATATCCCGATGATTGGCAAAAAGCGCGTGCGGTAATGGCGGAGCATTATTATCGCGCATTCGATTACAACAAAAATGCCTGGTTGGTGGTTGATGCGAATTTAAATGGCGCCTGTGCGATTCTCGCACTTTTATATGGCGAAGGTGATTTTCAAAAGACCCTGGATATGGCAAGTGCAATGGGTTTTGGTGCAGACAATCAAGCGGCTAGTATGAGTGGCTTGTTGGGAATTGTGGGCGGCACTGCGATATTGCCGAAAAATTTATTGTTCCCGATCCCGGAGTTAAACTGGAGTCAGCCCTACAACGACCGCTATATTAATGTCAGCCGGGTTGATTTGCCTGATGCGCGCATCAGCGATTTGGTTGCGCGCATGGCGCATGAAGGTGAAAAAATTATTCTGGCGCAAGGTGGAAAAAAGATTGTTGAAAGTGGTGTTGAATATTATTTAATTAACTCTGGCGCAAAATTTTCTGCACCGCTGGAGTTACCCTCTGCGCCTGTGTTGTTTGCTGAGCAAGATCAAATGTTTTCGTTTGATACCGGCGTCGATATTGCCTCGAGCGATGAAAAATTAACACTGCTCAGTAGTGCGTTACCCTCGGGATTGCAGTTGCGCTCCGGTGTCATCTCGGGCGTGCCAAAAACATCCGGGCTGTATCGATTTAAATTGCGCTTGGCGCGCGGGCAAGAAACCGTTGAGCGCGAATATGTTATCGATGTACATACCCGTAATCTTGCCGCTGCGGCAACTGAGGTCTTGCACAATATAAATGACCCCAAAAGAAGTGAATCGCTCGCGCAAATACTGCGCGATGGCCAGCTCGAAGCAACCTATTACAGCACTGAAAATGCGCTTGTAAACAAGCAGGATTTTTACGGCTATCGTTGGGAGCAACCGCAAACGATTTCGGTGCTGCGCTTTAATCCCGGTACACCCAAAGAATTTGCCGGTTGGTTTACTTCGTTACAAGTGCAATATCTGGATAATGCGGGCGAGTGGCAAAATGTGCAGCAACTGCAGATAGCGCCAGCAATAAATTTTGATAATTCCCAATGGTTAAAAGGGATTGGTATTAATCACACGCTTTCATTCACCCCAATTGCGACTAGATCGATTCGAATTATTGGTGCTGCAGGTGGTGTTGAACGGGATAGTTTTAACGGCGGTGGGCGCGAGGTTTACACGGGGATTGGTGAATTGAGTGTGCACGAACGCTAAGCTGCGGTTGCGTTGAAAAACGGGAATAAAAAATGCCGGTATCACACAATACCGGCATTTTTTATTTGTAACACTTTATTTTAGAAAAGCCCCGGAAAAATTAATCGCGTTTGGTAGCGGTTTGGAACAGACGCTGTTTATCGCGCGCCCAATCGCGCTCTTTTTCGGTCTCGCGTTTATCGTGGAGCTGTTTACCTTTAGCGATGGCGATTTCCAATTTAATTAAATGTTCTTTCCAGTAGAGCGCAGTGGGCACTACTGTGTAGCCTTTTTGTTCTACCGCTTCCTGCAGGCGATTAATTTCGCGGCGGTTGAGCAGCAGTTTGCGGTTGCGAAAAGGGTCAGTCACAAAATGCGTGGATGCGCTCAGCAGTGGTTGGATTTGGGCAGCTTGCAACCAGGCCTCGTTATTTTTGAACACCACGTAGCAATCAGTGATATTGCCTTTGCCCGCGCGCAGGCTTTTAACTTCCCAACCAGTGAGTGCAATGCCCGCTTCAAAGCGGTCGTGCAGTTCGTAATCGAACTTGGCTTTTTTGTTGAGGGCGATAGTGCTGCCTTGGTTTTTTTGCGTTTTTTTGGCCATGAACTCAATGCTACTCGGGGTAAGTCGTCAAACGGGCTGGCATTATATCGGCAAAGCTTGCGCTCTGTCTTGATATCGGCTGGCTGTCTTGAGCTGAGTCTAGGGCATGGGCTTATACGGCTGCGGCAATCTAGGTACAATTCACCGTCGAATATTATTCTTGCGCGCTATGTCTGGTGCGATCTGTGCTTAACCAACAATAACGATGCCCAATCAGGGTTAATAGAGGAGCAGCGCGTGAAGCCACTTAAACAACATACTATCTGGGGATTGCGCGGCAGTTTTATTTTGGCCGCGACCGGCTCTGCTGTAGGTTTGGGTAATATCTGGAAGTTTCCCTACATCACCGGCGAGAACGGCGGGGGTGCGTTTGTGCTGATGTATCTTCTGTGCATCGCGCTGATCGGTATTCCGATCATGATGGCGGAAATTTTGATGGGGCGCCGCGCGCGCGCCAATCCGATTATGGCGACGGCAGAGCTGTGCGAAACCGCGGGTGCAAGTAAGGGCTGGACTATTATCGGCTGGATGGGCGCGTTCGCGGCAGGGGTTGCTGCACGCAAGGGAACCGGCAC